>JASLDZ010000223.1 GCA_030151985.1 Caulobacteraceae bacterium
GCCGAGACGGTCAGCTCGCGGATCAGCTCGCCCGACTTGTCGAGCACGCCCTTCACGTCGGTGAGCAGCAGCATGCGCTTGGCCTTGAGCGCGCCGGCGATCGCGCCCGCGGCCGTGTCGGCGTTGATGTTGTAGGTGTCGCCCGCCTCCGACACGCCGACGGGGGCCACGACGGGTACGTAGTCCTCCTGCGCGTGCATCAGCGCCTTGAGGATCTGCGGGTCCACCCTCTTGGGCTCGCCGACGAAGCCCAGGTCGACGGCCTGCTCGATACGGCTGTCGGGATCGACGCGGGTGCGGCGCGCCTTGGTGACGGTGATCAGCCGCGCGTCCTTGCCCGAGAGGCCCACGCCCCGCACGTCGGCACCCTCGCCCGCGCGGTTGATGAAGTGGACGATCTCCTTGTTGATGGCGCCGGAGAGGACCATCTCGGCCACCTCCATCGTCGCCTCGTCGGTGACGCGCAGGCCGTCGACGAAGCGACTCTCCACCCCCGCCTTCTTCAGCCAGGCCGAGATCTGCGGGCCGCCGCCGTGGACCACGACGGGGTGGACGCCCAGGAGCTTCAGCAGCACCGCGTCGGCGGCGAATTTGCGGGCCACCGCCTCCTCTCCCATGGCGTGGCCGCCGTATTTGATGACCACCGTCTCGCGATCGTAGGTCGAGATGAAGGGCAGCGCCTCGGCGAGGGTGCGGGCGGTGGCCCAGCCGGGCTCGTCGTCTTCGGGGGGTGCGGCGTCGGTCATCGACGCGCCGTGTAGCCGATGCGCGGGGCGGAGGGGAGGCGCTTGAGCGGCAAGGCGCGACCCGCTATAGCCGCCGCCTCTCGCGATGCGAGCACGGTTGGGTAGCTCAGATGGTTAGAGCGGTGGATTCATAACCCACAGGTCGGCGGTTCGATCCCGCCCCCAACCACCACCTCCGCTCCGGCCGGACGCAGGCCGTCAGGCCGCCGCCGCGACGCTCGCCCCCAGCCGCTCCTTCAGGTGGTCGCCGACGCGCATGGCGTTGGCCACCGTCGTCAGCGTCGGGTTCACCGCCGCGGAGGTGACGAAGAAGCTGGTGTCGGTGACATAGAGGTTGTCGAGCTGGTGCGCCTTGCACCAGGGATCGAGCACCGAGCTCGCCGGGTCCGCCCCCATCCGCACCGTGCCCGCCTGGTGCGCGGTGCCGTAGAGCGGCAGGAGCGACGAGAATTCCAGGTGGTGCTGGCCGATCGGGTGGGTGTGGCTGACGAAGCCGTCCAGCGCCTGCCGCAGCGTCTTCACCAGCCGCTCGTGCCCCTCAAGGTTGTTGTGCCGGTAGTCGACCTGGATGCGCCCACCGTCGCCCAGCCGCACGCGGTTGTCCGGGTCGGGCAGGTCCTCGGAGATGACGAGGAAGCTCAGGAGCCGCTTGGCGAGCGCGTCGAACACGAAGCCGGGCGCCAGGACGGGCGGCAGGTATTGCGAGACCTGCCCCTCCAGCGTCTGGGCCGACATGTATTCGAGGAGCTGGATGTGGCCCATCGGATAGTCGAAGCCGCCGCGCGGGTCCTTCCAGTAGAAGTCGTTGACCGCCAGCGTCTTGGGGAACTCGAAGTGCATCTCGTCCAGGGTCAGCGAGACCATGGCCGTCAGCGTGTGGAACACGTAGTTGCGGCCCACTTGGTCGGAGCCGTTGGCCAGCCCCGTCGGGTGCGCCGCGTTGGCCGAGGCCAGCAGCAGCGCCGCGGTGTTCACCGCCCCCGCCGCCACGACGATGATGTCGCCCGTCCAGGTCTCCTCGCCCTGCGCGCTCTCGGTGACGACGGAGGTGACCGTCTTGCCGGCGGGGTTGGTGAGCAGCTTGACCGCCTTGCGCCCGGTCAGCAGCGTGACGTTGGGCAGCGCCAGGATCGGCTCCACCGCGAGCGTGCGGGCGTCGCACTTGGCCTTGAGCAGACAGGGGTAGCCGCCGCAGGTCTTGCACTTGATGCACGGCGTGGTGAGCGGCTTGCCCTCGTCCCACCTCACGCCCAGCGGCAGGGGGAAGGGACGCCAGCCCTGCGTCTGCAGGTGCGTGCGCAGCTGCGCCACCCCGGGATCGTCACGCACCGCGGGATGCGCGTAGGGCGGGGAGCCCGGCGGCTCGGCCGGGTCGGCCCCGCGTTCGCCGTGGACGTTCCACAGCACCTCCACCTCGTCGTAGAAGGGCTTGAGGTCCTGGTAGTCGATCGGCCAGGCGGGGGAGACGCCGCCCTTGTGCCGCGTCTCGTGGAAGTCGCCCTCGCGCAGCCGCATCAGGGCCGCGCCGTAGAAGCTGGTGTTGCCGCCGACCCAGTAGTGGGTGTTGGGGTGGAAGGGCTTGTTGCGGCGGTCGTACCAGACCTCCTTGGTGCGGTACTTGTTCTGGATGAACACCGCCTTGGGGTCCCAGTTATCGGCCTCGCGCGGCAGGTGCTCGCCGCGCTCCAGGATCAGGATAGACTTGCCGGTGGGCGCCAGCCGCTGCGCCAGCGTCGCCCCGCCCGCGCCGGAGCCGACGACGATGACGTCGTAGTGCTGGGCCATCCTTCAGTCCTCCACCAGATAGCGCTTGGCGCCCGCGTCGATCGCCGCCCGCACCAGGGGCTCGGGCAGCGTGCGCATGAGAGCCACGGCGAGCCGGTTGCGCCAACCGGGCACGACCATCACCCGCCCCGCCTCGTTGGCCGCGACGCCGATCCTGGCGACCTCGTCAGCGCTTTGGGCCGCGGAGAAGACGGACGGCTTGACGAGGTGCTGGTAGCCGGCCTCGGCCGCGAACTCGGTGCGCGTGGTTCCGGGGCACAGCGCCGTGACCTTCACTCCCCTGTCCCGGTACTCGGCGTCGAGCGCCTGGCTGAAGCGGATCATCAGCGCCTTGACGCCCGGGTAGAGGGTGTTGCCGCTCACCCCCGGCGCGAACCCCGCGATCGAAGCGACGTTGACGATCCGCCCACACCCCCGCTCCACCATGCCGGGAATCGCGGCGTGGGCCAGCGCGCAGGGCGCCACCGCCATGCTCATCAGGAAGTCGCGCTGCTGCTCCCACGGCGCGTCCGTGAACCGGCGGGGAATGCCGAAGCCGGCGTTGTTGACCAGCACGTCCACGCCCCGCCCCTCCGCCGCCAGCGCCGCCATGATCGGCGCCTGCGCGTCGGGGACCGCGAGGTCGGCGGGAACCGGGAGCGCCCGCACGCCATGTTTGGCCTCCAACTCCGCCGCCAGCGCCTCCAGCCGGTCGCGCCTGCGGGCGACGAGCGCCACGTCCAGCCCCCGCGCGGCGTAGGCCCGGGCGAACGCCTCGCCGATCCCGGCGGAGGCGCCCGTCACCAGCGCCAGCCGACGCGCCGGGAGGGCCATGGGCTCAGGCCGCCTTGCGCGCCTCGATCAGGCCGCGCTCGTCCAGCAGCTGGGCGATCTGCACCGCGTTCAGCGCGGCGCCCTTGCGCAGGTTGTCGGAGACGCACCACAGGGCCAGCCCGTGCTCGACGGTAGGGTCCTCGCGGATGCGCGACACGTAGACGCCGAACTCGCCGACGCTCTCCAGCGGGGTGACGTAGCCGCCGTCCTCGCGCTTATCGACCACGACCACACCGGGCGCCCCGCGCAGGATGTCGCGCGCGTCCTCCGGCGTCAGCTCGTCCTCGAACTCGATGTTCACCGCCTCCGAGTGGCCGACGAACACCGGCACGCGCACGCAGGTGGCGGTGAGTGCGATGGCGGGGTCGAGGATCTTCTTGGTCTCCGCCGCCATCTTCCACTCCTCCTTGGTGAAGCCGTCGTCCAGGAAGACGTCGATGTGGGGGATGACGTTGAAGGCGATCTGCTTGGTGAA
>JASLDZ010000277.1 GCA_030151985.1 Caulobacteraceae bacterium
TGCGTCGCCGCGCTCGACCCCCTCACCGCCAGCCTCAGCCGCTACCTGGGCGCCCAGCTCTCCAGCCGCGCCGGCGCCCAGCACGCCCTGGACGCCGACTACTTCCACCGCATCGAGACCCTCGACTACGCCATCGCCCACGACGACGGCCACGGCGCACGCGACCTCGACAGGGCCGACGTCGTGCTCGTGGGGGTCAGCCGCACGTCCAAGACGCCCACCTGCATCTATCTGGCCCACCGGGGCGTGCGGGCGGCCAACGTGCCGCTCATCCCGAACTCGCCGCCCCCGCCGCAGCTCGCCGAGCTGAAGGGTCCCCTGGTCGTGGGCCTGGTGGTCGCGCCCGAGCGGCTGCTGCAGATCCGCAAGAACCGCCTCCTGACCCTGAAGGAGGCGCGCGAGACCGCCTATGTCGAGGCCGACAGCGTGCGCGACGAGACCGTGCGCGCGCGCCGCCTGTTCGAGGCGCGGGGCTGGCCGGTGATCGACGTCTCCCGCCGCTCGGTGGAAGAGACGGCCGCCGCCATCATCAACCTCCTGAACGCGCGCCGGGCGGGCGACGCGGAGGCGGACGCGTGATCGTGCTCGCCTCCACCAGCGCCTCGCGCGCCGCCCTGCTGCGCGCCGCCGGCGTGGCGTTCGAGGCGGTCGCACCGGGCGTGGACGAGGACGCCGCCAAGCGCGCCCTCCGGGCCGAGGGCGCCTCGCCCCGCGACGTCGCCGACGCCCTGGCGGAGCTGAAGGCGGTGAAGGTCTCGCGCATGAGGCCCGGCCTGGTGCTGGGCGCCGACCAGACGCTGGAGCTGGAGGGCGCCCTGTTCGACAAGGCCAACGACCTCGCCGACGCCCGCGCCAAGCTGTTCGCGCTGCGCGGTCGCACCCACCGGCTGCACGCCGCCAGCGTGCTCGCCCGCGACGGCGCCCCGATCTGGCGCGAGGTGCGGACGGCCAAGCTGACCATGCGCCCCTTCTCCGACGCCTTCCTCGACGCCTACCTCGAGCGGGAGCGGGAGGCGGCGCTGAGCGCGGTCGGCGGCTACTGGTTCGAGGGCTTCGGCGTGCAGCTGTTCAGCGCGGTGGAGGGCGACGACGCCACCATCCGCGGCCTGCCGCTCCTCGGCCTCCTGGACGTCCTGCGCCGCCATGGGGAGCTGCCGACGTGAGGATCACCGGCCGCGCGATGGTCGCGGGCGTGGTCGGCTGGCCGGTGGCGCAGTCGCTCAGCCCCGTGCTGCACAACGCCTGGATCGAGGCTCTGGGCCTGGACGCCGCCTACGTGCCGTTCGCCGTGCGTCCCGACGGCTTCGACCGCTGGCTGGACGGCCTGCGGGAGGGCGGGGTGCGGGGGCTGAACGTCACCATGCCGTTCAAGGCGCGCGCGCTCGCCGCCGCCGACCGCGCCACGGCCACCGCGCGGAGGGCGGGAGGCGCGAACACCCTGGTGTTCGAGGACGACGATGTGCTCTCGGCGGACTCCACCGACGGCCGCGGCGTGCTAGCTGCCTTCGCCGAGCAGGCTCCGGCCTGGTGTGCGACGCGAGGCCCCGTCGTGGTCTACGGCGCGGGAGGGGCGGCCGGGGCGGCGGTGGAGGCGCTGCTGGACGCCGGCGCCCCGCAGGTCCGCGTCGTCGCCCGCGACCCGGCCAAGGCCGCCTTCCTTACCCAGGGGCTCGGCCCGGCCGCCCGCGTCTTCGCCTGGGCTGAGGCGGATCGTGCGCTGGAGGACGCTTCGGCGGTGATCAACGCCACCTCGCTCGGCTTCCAGGGTCGCGACCCGCTGGCGCTCCCTTGGGAGGCCCTGCCTCCTGACGCGGTGGTGATGGACGCCGTCATGTCGCCGCTCGACACGCCGCTCCTGCGCGAGGCGCGGGCGCGCGGCCACGCGACGGTGGACGGGCTGGCCATGCTGATCGGCCAGGCGCGTCCGAGCTTCGAAGCCTTCTTCGGCGTCGCTCCGCCCCGAGAGGTTGACGTGCGCGCCCTCGCGCTGGCGGAGATCGCCAGGCGGGAGGGGGCCGCGTGATCGTGCTCGGCCTCACCGGCTCGATCGGCATGGGCAAATCCACGACGGCGGCTTTGTTCGCGGAGGCGGGCGTCCCCGTCTACGACGCCGACGCGGCGGTGCACGCCCTCTACGCAGCCGGCGGCGGGGCGGTGGAGGCGGTGCGGGCGCTGTTCCCGGACGCGGTGCGCGACGGCGCGGTGGACCGCGCCGCGCTCGCGGCCGAGGTGGTGGGCGCGCCCGACAAGCTGAAGCGGCTGGAGGCGGCCGTGCACCCGCTCGTCGCCGCCCACCGGGCCAGCTTCTTCGCGGCGCTGGGACAGGCCGACCTCGTGGTGCTCGACATCCCGCTCCTGTTCGAGACGGGCGGCGAGGCGCAGGTGGACAAGGTCGTCGTCGTCTCCGCCCCCGCCGAGACCCAGCGCGCGCGCGTGCTGGCCCGCCCCGGCATGACGGCGGCGAAGCTCGACGCCATCCTGGCGCGCCAGCTTCCGGACGGGGAGAAGCGGGCGCGCGCGGACTTCGTGATCGACACCTCGCGGAGCGTCGAGGACGCGCGCCGCCAGGTCGCGGAGGTGCTGGCGCGCGTCCGGGGCGAGGCGTGAGCGCCGCGCGGGTCGTGCTCAGCGGCTGCTCCGGGGGCGGCAAGTCCACGCTCCTGGCCGAGCTTGCGTCGCGGGGCGTCCCCATCTTCGTCGAGCCCGGGCGCAAGGTCGTGCGCGCCGCGCTGGCGGGCTCGGGCGGCGCGCTGCCGGAGGACGATCCCACGGGCTTCGCCATGGCGTGCCTGGAGCGCAGCCTCGCCGACCTCCGTGCCGCCGAATCCCTCGACCGCCCCGCCGTGTTCGATCGCTGTCCGGTGGACGCCTTCACCTGGCTGGAGCACCGCGGCCTGCCCGTGCCCACCGCCTTCCCCGAGGCGATGGCGGCGGCCGGCTTCCACCCGGTCGTGCTGTTCGCGCCGCCGTGGCCGGAGATCTACGTGCAGGATGCGGAGCGACGCCACCCGCTCGAGAAGGCGCTCGCCGACCACGACCGTTTGGCGCGAGACTATGTGCGGCTGGGCTTCGAGCTCCTGGCGCTCCCCAGCGCCTCGCCGGGCGAGCGCGCCGACTGGGTTCTGCGCACGCACCCCGCCTTCGCCGGCTGAGCTCCGCCGCTCTATGGCCGAGGCGCGCCGGGGCGGGTATCGGTGGCGCAGGAGCGGCCCATGCAGATGCACATGAAGTCGGCCACGACGCGCAACGCGCTCGTGATCCTGGCCGTGGTCGCGGCCGGCGCCGCCTTGGCGTGGATGCAGGCGATCCTGACGCCGCTCGCGCTCGCCATCTTCCTGCTGATCATGGTGGACGGCTTCGCCCGCTTCATCGCCCGCCACCTGCGCGCCCTGCCCGAGTGGGCCGCGCTGCCCCTGGCGATCGGCATCATGGTCCTGCTGCTGATGGCGATCCTGGTCATCGTGATCGACAACGGCGCGGCCTTCGCCACCCAGTTGGTGAACGACGCACCCCGACTGAACACGGTCATCGCCTCCATCGCCGGGCTGTTCCATGTCAGCGTGCCGCCGACGATGCAGTCGCTCGCCGACCAGCTGAACCCCAGCCGCTACCTGGGCCAGCTCGTCGCCGCCTTCCAGAGCATCGGCGCGGGCGTGCTCTACGTGCTGATCTACCTGGGCTTCATGCTGGCGTCGCGCGCCGGCTTCCAGGGCAAGGTGCGCAGCCTCTTCCCCGACCACGACGATCGCGACCACGCCGCGGCGGTGTTCTTCCGCATCCGCGACGGGATCGAGCGCTACCTGTGGATCCAGACGGTGACGGGCGTGCTGATGGCGGCCGGCTCGTTCGTCGCCATGCAACTGCTGGGGCTTCAGAACGCGCTGTTCTGGGCCTTCCTGATCTTCATCGCCTCCTACATCCCGGTGCTCGGCGGGCTGGTCGGCGCGGTCATGCCGCCGTTGTTCGCGCTCCTGCAGTTCGAGGCCTACTGGCGCGCGATCGCGCTGTTCGTGGCGCTGCAGGCGATCTTCTTCGTGGTGGGCAACATCCTGCAGCCGAAGATGCAGCGCGACAGCCTGAACATCGACCCGGTGGTGATCCTGCTGAGCCTCGCCTTCTGGGGCGCGGTCTGGGGGGTGCCGGGCATGTTCCTGTCCACGCCGCTGACGGTCATGGCGATCATCATCCTGGCGCAGTTCGAGGGCTCGAGGTGGATGGCGATCCTGATGTCGGGGGACGGTCGGCCCGAGCAGGAGGCGGTGCTCCAGCGGAAGCGGCCGCCCGCGCTCGCGGCCCCGGAGGTCATGACGCAGGCGTGAAGTGCGACAGCCCCTTTACGAAACGGTTCGGCGCACCACATGGTGGGATGGCGAGCGTTCCCCCGCGCTCGCAGCCGTCCAGTCCCCCGACGGGCGGCGAATACCCGGCGCGATCCTTCGCGCCGAACCGACGCCGCCGGACCCGCCCCTGTCCGGCGGCGTCGGCATTTCCGGACCCGCGCTGGCCCTCCGCTGGGCTATCGCAGGAAGGCCTGGACCGCCGCGACGCCCGCCACGCCGTACAGCCGCCTCGCCGTCGTCTCGGTGACGCCGCCGAGCGCGAAGACGGGCGTCTGTCCGCCCCGCGCCAGCGCCGCAAGGCGTGCCGGACCCCAGGAGGGCGCCCCGGCGGCCGAGGGGCTGGCGCTCGCGAACGCCGGCGACAGCAGCAGGGCGTCGAGCCCCAGGCCGTCCGCGCGGCGCAGGCAGGCCGCCGAATGCGCCGCCCCCGTCAGCCGCCAGTCCGGACGCCGCCGCCGCAGGGTCGGCGCCGTGTCCAGCATCCGCTCGGGCAGGTGGACGCCGTGGGCGCCGACGCGCACGGCGAGGGCCGCGTCCGCGCCCACCAGCAACGTCAGTCCGCGCCGCCGCGCCACCGCCGCCAGCCGGGCCGCGACCGCCTCCGCCTCCGGCCGCCCGAAGCCGCGGAAGACCACGCCCGCGCCGGCGGGCAGGCGCTCGGCGACGGCCACGGGGTCCGGCGTCCTGTCGGGGTCGGTGACGAACAGCAGGGCGGGAACCGCCGGCGCCGCGTTCCTGCGCCGCTCCCACGCCCGCCGCAGCCGCGCCGCTTCGCGCGCCAGCCCCTCGACCCCGTGAGACCGTGACAGACGCCCCCTCCTTCGCCGGTCTCTCCGACGTCGTCGCCCGAATGGCCGCGGCGGCCCGCGCCGCCGGCCGCGACCCCGCCGATGTGACGCTGGTCGCGGTCTCCAAGCAACAGCCGTGGGAGCGGATCGCGCCGGTCCTCGCCGCCGGCCAGCGCGTGTTCGGCGAGAACCGCGTGCAGGAAGCCGCCGCCCGCTGGCGCGATGGGGAGGGCGCGGACGTCGAGGGCTTGGAACTGCGCCTGATCGGTCCGCTGCAGACCAACAAGGCCAAGGACGCGGTAGCCCTGTTCAAAGTGATCGAGACGCTCGACCGACCCAAGCTCGCCCGCACCCTGGCCGACGCCATGGCGGGGACCGGCCGCACGCCCCGCCTGTACGTACAGGTGAACACGGGTGAGGAGCCGCAGAAGGCGGGCGTGGTCCCGGCCGAGACCGACGCGTTCCTCGAAGCGGTCACGCGGGACTACGGCCTGACCGTTGAGGGTCTCATGTGCATTCCACCCGCCGGCGAACCGGCCGGTCCCCACTTCGCCGTCCTGGCCGACATCGCCGCGCGCAACGGGCTGTCCCGCCTCAGCATGGGCATGAGCGGCGACTTCGAGACCGCCATCCGCTTCGGTGCGACGTCGGTCAGGGTGGGGAGCGCGGTGTTCGGCGCCCGCTGAGTTCGGGCCGGTTTACTTACCCTCCCGTTGTCCCCGGACTTGATCCGGGGACCGAGCGGTGTGCGTCCTCGACCGCTGAGGCGGTCGCCAGACCGCGGGGGCGCGGCACGCTCGACCCCGGGTCAAGCCCGGGGGAAACGGCATGAAAGGAATAGTGATCGCTTCGTCTCGCCTCAGCGATGGAACGGGTAGAAGTCGGACCCCAGCGCCAGCAGGCCCGTCAGCTCGTCCAGCGCCCCGCGGCTC
>JASLDZ010000351.1 GCA_030151985.1 Caulobacteraceae bacterium
GGCGAAGCAAGCGATCAAGCCATCCAGAACGTCAAGGTTTGGTGGCCAAGCAACATCCGTAATTCCTCTCTTCTTGAAGTCGGATAGTATCTTCGCCCATTCTGGAGGTTTTGGTTGCGCGGCGAGCCGTGCACGAGCCGCCTTCAGCGCGTGCAGATCGCGTTGAAGGAAGGCGACCGTACCCAACGCGTAGTCCTCAAAATCAGCGCCGCTGTCCGGTCCTACGCCCGCCATCAACAACCGCACGGCTTCTTGCGGGTGATCGGCCATCGCTCGCATCTGGCCTTCGTGCCAGTAGTTGATTTCAAGTTCGTCTTCTTTGAGCGTGCTGCGGTGCGCCTCGCGGTAATCGGAGAGTAGGTCCGCCGCTGCGAGGAAGCAGCCCTTCCGGTGTCCTAGCGGCCTCCACCCGCCGTTCAAATCCTGATCAAACTTGTCGGGCGGCAGCGCCAGCATCGCCCCCTTGTCATAGCTGCAGTCAGGTGACGCGGAGGCTAAAGCCGCCGCCAAGATCAAGCCGATCATCCACCCATCCTCACGCCAGCTTCGCCGCCTCGCTTCATCTTGCACCCCAGCAAAGCGCCCGGTGGATGCCGAAGACTACCTCGTCGGCTTCGGCGGGCGGCACTCGTAAGCTTTGGCATAGGGCTTGTCGAAGCAGGTGATCAGGCCGTCCAGCACGTCGAGGTTTACCGGCCAAGCCGGTGTGTAGCCCAACACAGCCTTCGCCTCCTTCAACGACCCGTCGAACCAGGCCGGTTTGGGTATGGCCGCCAACCGGGCGCGGGCGGACAGAAGCGCGGCCCTGTCGTGCTTCAGAAAGGCCACCGTTCCCAGGGCGTAGTCGGTGAAGTCGATGTCGTCGCCATCCGGATCGACACCGGCGAGCAGCAGCGGCGCGGCCTCCCGAGTCTGCCCCGTCAACGCCCTGACCTGCCCCTCGTGCCAATAGTTGATGTGAAGCTCCCCGGGCTTGAGCTTCGCCCAGTTCGCCGAGCGGTAGTCGGCGAGAAGCTGAGCCGCCTGCGGCCGGCACTCCACCTTGTCCGCCAGGGGACGCCATCCGCCCTTGAAGTCCTGATCGAACTTTTCCGCCGGCAGCGCCAGCATCGCCGCCTTGTCGTAGGCGCAGTCCGCAGGCGCGGCAGCTATCGTCGCGGCGAGCATCAGCGCGAGCATGGTCTCTCCGTCATCTAAGGAATGGGTTCAGCCCAGAAGCACAAAGCGCCGTCATGACCCATCGCGTGTAGCGCTGTTCTCAATTGACCCGCCGTGGTGACACCCCGGTTATCTGCAACTTTAATACCGAGTGACGCTAAGGCGGGCGGAGAGAACACGACGCCTGCCGCCTGGGGGTTGGAGCGGCAGTCACCCGCCGGAACAATTCGACCCGCCTCCCAATCGTCGAACAGGCTGAAGACTTCAGGCCGGACGTGTACGTGCTCTAGGAAGTTGCTTTGGTCAGCGACTCCTAACTCGATCTTACGATTTTCCACACCCGCAGCGGCATCCACATCGATGGAGGGCTGTTGTCGCTTAAGTGCTTCCAGCGTCGGCCTCACCTGCGCCAGCGCCTGTGGTCCGAACCCGCCGTGAAACACGAGGAGCGATCCCTTGAGTATCGCTCGGCGACGGGCGCCAAGAAACAGATAGTTCGCGCATGACGAGGCACACACCCCATCTACAACGCTGGTGATGTTCCGCTCGGCGATGCTGGCGCCGAGTTTCAGGCCGACTTCCGCATCGCCTCCGCTCGAGTTCAGGATGAGGTAAGTCGCAGTTGAGCCTTTGGCCCGCCTTATCACAGAGGATAGGCGCTGCCCGGAGGTCTCGTCGATCGGTCCGCTGAAGCAGATCACAGAAGGATCGGGGCGTCGCAGCGATGACACCTTCCGACTGGCCGCTGATCCGAAACGATCTCCACACAGGGTCGCCGCCGCGTCGATGGAGTGCGGCGAGGCGGTAAGCGCCGCCGCCAGGATCAAGCCGATCATCTCGGCCTCCTCACGCCAGCTTCGCCGCCTGCAGCGTCTTGTATGCGCGGATCACGCGCTGGAGCTTGGTCTCGGTGGAGCGGTCGCCGCCGTTGGAGTCCGGGTGGAAGCGTTTGACGAGGTCCAGGTAGCGGGCGCGGATCGCGGCCCGGTCGGCGTCCATCTCCAGGTCGAGCTCGGCCAGTGCGCGGCTTTCGATGCGGCCGAGCGTGCGGGCGCGGGGGGAGGCGGCGGCGCGAGGGCCGGCTCCGGCCCCGAACATGCCGAAGGCGTCGGCGTAGGCGCCCGCGCCCTTGCCCTGCGCGCCCGAGCCGAACTTGGCCGCGAAGGCGGCGGCCTCGCGGCTCATGCGGCTGGCCTTGAAGGTCCAGGTCGGGCGATGGCCGGTGGCGGCGTCTTCGCGGTAGGCGGCCTGCTCGGCGTCGCTCATGCCGGCGAAGAAGTTCCAACTCTTGTTGTACTCGGCCGCGTGCGGTTGGCAGAAGTGGTAGAAGTCGTTCGTGGCCTCCCGCGACTTGGGCGCCCGGGCGGTGGCCACCGACAGGCAGCCGGGATGCTCGCAGCGGCGTTCACCCGGTTTGAGGGTGTGGACGTCGGCCGGGGCGGCCTCGTCCTCCCCGCCCTTCGGCGGCCGGACGCGGATGTCCACGAACTTCGGCCTATAGTGGAACGCCCTCGCCATCGCGGGAGTATGTGGCGCAGAAACCTGCGTTCAAGCATTGACGGAGACGTTTCATGTCCGGCAGTCCGCCCGTGCGCCAGGTCATCCACGACAAGCTGCAGGCCGCCTTCGCGCCCGAGCGGCTGGAGGTGGTGGACGACAGCGCCAAGCACGCGGGCCACGCCGGCGCGCGGCCGGGTGGGGAGACGCACTTCTCAGTGACGATCGTCTCCAAGGCGTTCGAGGGCGTGGGCCGGGTGGACCGGCAGCGGCGCATCTACGCGGCCCTGTCGGAGGAGATGGCACCCGAGGGCGTCCACGCCCTGGCGCTGAGCGCGCATGCGCCGGGGGAGGCGGGGGCGACCGGCGGCAGCTACGACCCAGCCTGAGCCGGGCGGTCTCAGCGCTTCAGTTCGAGCTGGACCAGGTTCTTGGCCGAGCGCGCCATGCGCTTGCTGTCCTTGACCACCAGCCGGTAGGGGCCTTCGGACGCGTCCAGCGGCTTGCCGCCCTCGCTGTCGGCGACGATCACGTGCCGGTCGCCCAGGGTGGGGTCGATCTCGCTGAGCGACAGCGAGACCTTGTAGCCGTCGGACGCGGTGGCGACGATCACGTAGCCGAGCGCCTCGCCCTTCAGCTGCTCGCCGTGCGGCGCGCCCAGCTTGTCGAGCACCGCGCCCAGCTGAGCGCCGGTGAAGGTGCGCTGCGTCCCGTGGTCTTCGACCGTCAGCGTCTCCTGCGGGAGCGCGCGCAGGTCGGGCGCGGCGAGCGTCAGCACCTTGTCGCCGTCGCGCAGGGTCAGGGCCTGCGCCTGCGCCATGCCGGCCAGCGACAGGGCGAGCGCCAGCCCCGCCCAGCTCCCGGCTCGTTTCGTGCGCCACGCGATCATGCGGAGGGTGGTAGCCTCGCGCCTGCCGGTACGGAATGCGTCAAGCCGCCGCCTCGGCCAGCGGGCTGATCAGGAGCGAGGTGATCTGGTTGCGCTCGCGCTTCAGCACCTGGAAGCGGCGGCCGTGGAACACGAAGGTCTGGCCGGCCTCGGGAATGGTCTGCGCCTCATGGATGACGAGGCCCGCCACCGTCACCCACTCGTCGTCAGGCAGCGACCAGTCGAGCGCGCGGTTCAGGTCGCGGATGGTGACGGCGCCCTCCACCTCCACCGCGCCGTCGGGGCGGCGGCGCAGGCCTTCGATCTGCAGGTCATGCTCGTCCTCGATCTCGCCCACGATCTCCTCGAGGATGTCCTCCAGCGTGACCAGCCCCTGCAGCGCGCCGTACTCGTCCACGATCAGGGCGAAGTGGTTGCGGGTGGAGAGGAAGGCGTCGAGCTGGTCCTTCAGGTTGGTCGTCTCGGGAATGAACCAGGGCGGCCGGGCCACCTGGGCGATGTCCAGCCGGTCGAGGTCGCCGCCCGCCGCGACGATGGCCCGCGCCAGGTCCTTGCCGTGCAGGACGCCGACGATGTTGTCGGGCTCTCCCCGGTACAGCGGCATGCGCGTGTGGCTGGAGTCCAGCGCCTCGGCCACCAGGGTGCGGGGGGGCAGGTCCGCGTCGAGGAAGGTGACGGCGCTGCGGTGGACCATGACCTGGGTCACGTCCATGTCGGCGAGGTCGAGCACCCCGCCCAGCATCCGCCGGTCCCGCGCCTCCACCAGGCCTTCGGAGTGGTGGTATTCCACCGTGCCGCGGATCTCCTCCTGCGCGACGGCCGCGTCGTAGTCGGCGCCGAGCCGCACGCCGAACAGCCGCAGCGTCAGGCGCACCACCACCTGGATGGCGCCGATCACCGGGCCGAACACCGCCTTGACGATCAGGGTCGGCGCCGACAGCGCCCGCGCCACGTCGTCGGGCCGCGAGATGGCCAGCGTCTTGGGCAGCACCTCCACGAACACGAGCACCAGCGCGGTGGTGATGACGGTGGAGATCGCCACGCCCCAGCCGCCCGGGAACTCGCGCCCCACCGTCTCGGTGATCAGCGCCGAGGACAGGATGTTGAGCAGGTTGTTGCCCAGGAGGATGGAGCCGATCATCCGCTCCTGGTCGTCGATCAGGAGGTTGACGCGGGCGGCGGCCCGGTCGCCGTCGCGCTCCAGCTGGTGCATGCGCGCCTTGCTGGCGCCCGTGAGCGAAGTCTCGGCGGCCGAGAACACCGCGGAGACGGCCAGCAGCACGAGGATCGCGACGGCGACGAGGCCGAGCGCAGCGGTCATGGACGGGTCTTGAGGCTCCCCACGCGGCGCCGAAGCGCGGGCCGCCCCGCCACCTTAGAGCGTCTCG
>JASLDZ010000271.1 GCA_030151985.1 Caulobacteraceae bacterium
AGGTAGGCCTTCTTCGGCCGCACGGGCTCGATCACGCGGCCGCCGTCGAACACGGTGTCGAAGGTGAAGGGGCGGTGGGAGGGTTGGGGCTGGGACATCAGTAGATCAGCTCGTCGTCGCCGCCCGAGCCCGCGAGCACGATCTCGCCCTTGGCGGCGAGGTCCTTGGCGACCTGCACCATGGCGACCTGCGCGGCGTCCACGTCCTTCAGGCGCACGGGGCCCATGGCGTCCATGTCCTCGCGCATGATCTTGGCGGCGCGCTCGCTCATGTTGGAGAAGAAGAGCTCGCGCAGGCCATCCGAGGCGCCCTTCAGCGCCAGCCCCATCTGGTCCTTCTCCACCGCGCGCAGCAGCGTCTGAACGCCGCCGGGGTCGAGCTTGGACAGGTCGTCGAACACGAACATCAGCGCGCGGATGCGCTCGGCGCTCTCCCGGTTGCGCTCCTCCAGCGCGGCGGTGAAGCGGCTCTCGGTCTGGCGGTCGAAGTTGTTGAAGATGTCGGCCATCTGCTCGTGGCTGTCGCGCTTACTGGTGCGCGCCAGGTTCGACATGAACTCGACCCGCAGCGTCTGCTCGATCTTGTCGAGGATCTCGCGCTGCACCGGCTCCATGCGCAGCATCCGCTGCACGCACTCCAGCGCGAAGTCTTCGGGCAGCGCGGCGAGCACGCGGGCGGCGTGCTCGCTCTTGATCTTGGACAACACCACCGCGACCGTCTGCGGGTATTCGTTCTTAAGATAGTTGGCGAGCACGGCCTCGTTCACGTTGGCCAGCTTGTCCCACATGGTCCGGCCGGCGGGGCCGCGCATCTCCTCCATCATGCTCTCGACCTTGTCGGCCGGCATGAAGGAGGCGAGCAGGCGCTGGGTCTGTTCGAACGAGCCCATGATCGCGCCCGTGCCGCTCATCCCCGAGATGAACTCGATGAGCAGCGCCTCGACCACGGGGGCGGTGATGGTGCCGAGCCCCGCCATGGCGGAGGAGACCTCCTTGATCTCCTCCTCGTCCAGCTGGCTCCACAGCTGGGTGTGGTCCTCGCCCAGCGACAGCAGGATCACGGCCGCCTTCTCGGGCCCGGTCAGGCCCTTCACGTCTTCGATGGAGGTCTTCTTGCGGGCGATGAGCTGGGCCATCAGGCGGTCTCATGCAGCCAGCTGCGGAGGATGGAGACGCTCTCCTCCGGGTGCTTCTCGACGAACTCGGCCACCTTCTTGACCGAGCTGACCTTCACCTGGCCCTCGATGCGGGCGATGTCGATGCGCTGGTCGAGTTCGCTGGGCGGGCCGGAGAGCAGCGGCGTCCCTCCCGGCGCCGCGGCCTGCCCTCCGCCGCCGCCCGCCGCCTTGAGCTGGGCGACAGCGGGCGCGCCGGCGGGACCCGCGCCCACGCCCGGCTTCACCATCGGCCGCAGCACGAAGACGATCAGGAGCGCGGCGGTCACCAGCATGACGCCCAGCTCGGCGATCCGCAGGACGTCGTTCTTGTCCAGCAGCCCCGCCGCCGCCGCGCCGCTGGCGTCCGGCTGATCGAAACGCACGTTGACGACGCTGACCTGGTCGCCGCGCTTGGCGTCGAAGCCGACCGCGTTCTTCACCAGTTGGTCGATCTTGGCCATCTCCTCGGCCGTACGCGGCGTATAGACGCCCGGCTTGCCCTTGACCGGCGGGCCGGTGACGCCGTCGACGGCGACCGAGACCGAGAGCTTCTTCACCTGACCGGGTTCGTTGACCGTGGTCTTGGTCGTCTCGCTGATCTCGTAGTTGGTGGTCTCCTCCGTCTTGGAGGCGTCGGTGGAGTCAGCGGCGGGCGCGGGGCTAGGCGCGGCGCCCGGGATGTTCTGCGAAGCGGAGACGCCGCCGGCGGGTGTGGGGCGCAGCTCCTTGGTCTTGTCGTCGCCCGTCTGGGTAGAGCGGACGACCTGGCCGTCGGGGTCGTACTTCTTCTCCGACAGCGTGGTGCGCGCCATGTCGAGGTCGGCGGTGACCTGCACGCGCGCATGGCCGGGGCCGACGACGCCCTCGACCATGTTCATCACGGCCTTGCGCAGCTTCTCCTCGTAGTCGCCGCGCTCGCCCGAGGCCGCGGCCACGTCGCTGTCGCCCGCGCCGGCCAGGAGCCCGCGCTCGTCGGCGACGGTGATCCGTTCCGGCTTCAGGTTCGGCACCGCGCCGGCGACGAGATTGCGGATCGCGCGCACCTGGTCCGGACCGATCCGCCGGCCGCTGGAGACCATCACCGAAGCCGAGGCGCCCGCGTCGGCGTCGTCCTCGAACAGCTGGCGCTTGGGCATCGACAGCAGCACCCGCGCCGAGCTGACGCCCTGGATGCCGCGGATGGTGCGGGCCAGCTCGCCCTCCAGAGCGCGCTGCTGGTTCAGGTGCTGGACGAAGTCGGTCTGGCCGAGCGAAGGCGCGTTGTCGAAGATCTCGTAGCCGACCGATCCAGACGTCACGAGGTTCTTGCCGGCGATCAGGAGCCGCGAGGAGGCGACCTTGTCGCGCGGCACCATGATCGTCGTGCCGTCGCCCTTGGCCTCGTACTTCACGCCCGACGCGTCCAGCGCGGCGGTGACCTGTGAAGCCTCCTTGGGGTCGAGGTTGGAGTAGAGCAGCGCCTGCGGCTCGCCGCCCATCTTCAGCAGCATCGCCACGAGCACCGCGGCCACGCCGATCCCGATGCCGCCTATGGCGACCAGCCGGCCGACGCCGAAGCCCTTCAGAGTGTCCAGGAAGCCCTGCACGCGCGCCCACCTCCGCGGGGCGAGGCCGTGAAGCCGCCCGCTAGGCAAGTCTTTCCGGGCTCAGGGTAAACGCCGGGTTACGGGAACGCGCGCGCAGCCCCGGAACGCGAAACGGCCGCGCCTTGCGAGCGCGGCCGTCAGGCGTCCTTCAGGAGGTGGGGGCGTCAGGCGCGGTACTGCTGCACCCGCGTGGTGCGCAGGCCCGCCATGCCGTGCTTGTCGATCGCCGCCTGCCAGCCCATGAACTCCTCGTCGGTGAGCGAGTAGCGCGTGCAGGCGTCGTCCATGGTCAGGAGGCCGCCGCGGACCGCGGCCACGACCTCGGCCTTGCGGCGGATCACCCACCGCAGGGTGTCGGCCGGAGGCAGGTCGTCGAGCGTCAGGGGGATTCCCGTGGGGCCGATCACGTACTTCTGGCCTTTGCTGTTGAGGCGCTGCGGCTGCATCGTTTTGACGCCCTCTCGTATCCGACGAGCGTCACAATAGCGTCGCCGCCATAACGCCGGCTTAAACTCGATAGTGAACGAACCCTGATCCCGAATGTCCAATAATGATACACAAGATGACCCTCAGATCAGTTTGCGGTTACCTTCCATTTACCTGTGTTAAAATCAGCGTTTGATATCGATCAAGTCCTGCAACATCTCGTCCGTCGTGGTGATGATCTTCGATGACGCCGAGTAAGCGCGCTGGGTGGTGATCAGTCCGGTGAATTCAGTAGACAGGTCGACGGTGGAGCTTTCCAGCGTGGAGGCCGCGATCTTGCCGGCGCCGCCCTCGCCCGCGGACTTCAGGCTGTAGGTGCCGCTCTGGAGCGAGACCTGGTAGGCGTCGCCGGTGATCCCCTTCAGGCCGTCGGCGTTCGGGAAGGTGGCGATGGCCACCTGGGCGATCTTGCGGATCACGCCGTTGTCGTAGGTGGCGGTGACGAAGCCCTGGTCGTCGACGCTGACGCCCGCGAGGTTGCCGAAGTTCACACCGTTGTTGGTGGTCGACTGCACCGTGGAGCTGGCGGCGTACTGGGTCATGCCGCCGGGCGCGGTGGCGAGGTTCACCGCGACCGACTGGCCGGCGATGCCGAGCGAGGAGGCCCAGCTCACCGCGCCGGCCGCGGGCGCCGTGCCGGAGGCGCCGATCGCGAGCGTTCCGGCGCTGCCCGCCAGCACGCCCGTGGTGGCCGCGGGGTCGAGCTGGCCCGAGGCCGTGAACGACAGCACGCCCGTGCCGAGCTGGCCGTCGTGCAGGCCCGTCCCGTCCACCACCGCGTTCGCGGGCGTGGCCACGAGCTCGTAGTTCCACTGGTTGGGCGCGGCGCTCTTCAGGAGGCGCAGCTCCAAGGCGTGCGAGCCGCCCTGGGAGTCGGTGACCGTCAGCGGCACGGTGAAGTCGGGCTTGGTGCCCGTGCCCGAGGTGGCGCTGTAGTTGGCCATGCTGGTGGTGGTCGAGGCGGCGCTGTAGGTCCCGCCGCTCGCCGCCGCGCTCACCGCCTGCCCCGCGTCGAGGTTGGCGTTGACGCTCACCCCCGTGGTGGCGCCCGCCGCGCCCGCCAGGCTGTTGACGTTGATCGTCTGGAGCTTGGTGATGTCGGAAGGGTCGGTGGTGATGTTCCCGTTGGCGTCCGCCAGCCAGCCCTGAAGGTAGAAGCCCGCCGCGTTCTGCAGGTAGCCGTTCTTGTCGGGCGTGAAGGAGCCGGCGCGCGTGAACTCCCGGGGCGTGGTGGCGCTGGCGCCGGTCGGGTCGGTGGTGACCACGAACAGGCCCTGCCCGGAGATCGCCAGGTCGGTGGGCGAGTTGGTGGCCTGGAAGTCGCTCTGCTGGGTGACGAGCTGGCGCGTGACCGCGTTGACCCCGCCGGCGGTGTAGATCCCCGTCAGGCCGGAGTTGGTGGTCACCAGGTCCTGGAACTGGGTGTCCTCGCGCTTGTAGCCGACGGTGTTGACGTTCGCGATGTTGTCGGAGATCGCGGCCAGGGCGGAGGAGTTGGCGATCAGGCCGGAGACCCCGGCGTGGAGCGCGGAGGAAATGCTCATGGTTGGGCGTCCTTCACTGGGATGGGGGTGATCAGCCGGGGGTGACGGAGGTGACGCTGGCGAGCGTCGCCTTGCCCCGGCCGGTGATGTTCAGCTCGACGCCGTTGGCGTCGCTCGCGATCGATCCGACCACGCCCTGCTGGAGCACGGTGGTCGCGATATCCTGGCCGGCGGCGTTGGAGGCGGCGATCGACAGCGTGTAGTCGCCGTTGGGCTGGGCCACGCCCGCGCCGGACTTGCCGTCCCACGAGAGGGTATGCTGGCCGCTGGAGAGGTCCGACAGCGGGCCCGTCCACCGCACCACCCCCCCGGCGTCCTTGATGGTGGCGGTGGAGGTCGTGGCGTCGGCGCCCAGGGTGTAGTCCCAGCTCGCCTTGCCGCCCGAGAGCGTCGCGGTCGAGCTCGCGGCCGAGACCGTCTTGCCGATCAGGCCGACGGCCGAGGCGACGCCCCCCGATCCGGTCGCCGAGTTGTCGGCGATCTTCTGCAGGAGCTCGTTGGAGAGCAGCTGCTGCTGCACCCCGGTCATCTGCACGAGCTGCTGGGTGAACTGGTTGGTGTCCAGCGGGCTCGTCGGATCCTGGTTCTTCAGCTGGGTGGTGAGCAGCGTCAGGAAGGTCGTGTAGCTGGACGCGAGGTTCTGCTGGCCCGAGATCAGGTTGGCGGTGTCGCTCGCGCTGGTGCTGGGCGCGGTCGCGGCGGTCGCGGCGGTCGTGGCGTCGACGCTCATGGACGGCTCCTCAAATCCTGATGTCGAGGCCGCCGGCGGCGGCGGCGGCGTAGGCGACGGTCGAGGCGGCGGGGTCGTCGGCGCCGGAGGCGAAGCTGCGCGCGGCGCGGGCCGGAGCGCCCCCGTCGCCTCCTCCGAAGGCCTGCGAACCCCCGAAGCCGCCGGCGGCCGCGCCTTGGGCGGAAGCCTGGGAGGCTTGCGGCGCCACGTCGAAGCGGATCGCCTCGGCGCCCAGCCGGAAGCCGGCGTCGGCCAGCGCCTGGTGCAGGTCCTGCATGTGCGCGCCCAGAAGGTGCGCGGCGTCGGCGCGCTCGAACGCCAGCCGCGCGGTCAGGGCGCCGTCGCCGCCGATCTCCATGGCCACGGACACGCGGCCGAGACCGGCGGGATCGAGCGTGACGTCGAAGCGGCTCGCGCGCTGGTCCAGCCGCTTCACCACCTGCGAGGCGAAGGCCGCGACGGTGCTCGCGGGGGACGTCGCGGCCGGAGCGACGACGTCTGAGGCGGGAAGCGGCGCCGCCGTGGGCGAGGGCGCCACCCCGGCGGGCGCGTCGGGCGCGTCCGCATCGGCCGACGACAGCGCCTCGTCCGCCGCCTTGGACGCCTCGTCCTGCGCCGCCGCCGGGGCGGTGGTCGCGGAAGCGGCCGGCGTGGCGGGGGTGGCAGGGCTCGTCGAGGGCGCGACCGCCGCCGCCTTGGCTGACGGGGTCGGTTGCGCCACGCTCCCGCC
>JASLDZ010000421.1 GCA_030151985.1 Caulobacteraceae bacterium
GCCCGGAGGGCCGGAGGGGCCGCGCGATAGCGCGGAAGACGCAGCCGCCATGCCGAGAGCGTGCCACGTTCCGCTCGCCTGTGGCGAGCGGCCCCCTCCCCCCTTCGGGGTACTCCCCCATCTGCGATGGGGGAGATGCACGTCTCTCGAGGACGACGTTCTGATGCCCAAGAAGACCTACCTGCAGGCGATCAACGAGGCGGTGCGCAGCGAGATGCGGCGCGACGACCGCGTCATCGTGCTGGGCGAGGACGTGGCGGGCGGCCAGGGCGGCTCGGGCGAGCCCGGCGGCGTCGGCAGCGTGTTCGGCCAGTCCAAGGGCCTCTACACCGAGTTCGGCCCCACCCGCGTGATCGACACGCCGATCAGCGAGAGCGCCATCATCGGCGCGGCCGCGGGCGCCGCCCTCACCGGCCTGCGCCCGGTGGCCGAGCTGATGTTCGTGGACTTCGTGGGCGTCTGCTTCGACCAGATCTACAACCAGACGGCGAAGTTCCGCTACATGTTCGGCGGCCACGCCACCACGCCGTTGGTGATCCGCGCCTCCTGCGGCGCCGGCTTCCGCGGCGCCGCCCAGCACAGCCAGACGCTGCACCCGCTCTTCACCATGGTGCCGGGGCTGAAGGTGGCGATGCCGTCCAACCCGTACGACGCCAAGGGCCTGCTGATCCAGGCGATCCGCGACGACGACCCGGTGATCTTCCTGGAGTCCAAGTTCCTCTACGGCATGGAGGGCGAGGTGCCGGACGACGCCTACCGCGTGCCGTTCGGCGAGGCCAACGTGGCGCGCGAGGGCGAGGACCTCACCCTCGTGGCGCTGGGCGCGATGATGCCCCGCGCGCTGCAGGTCGCCGAGAGCCTCGCCAAGGACGGCCGCAAGATCGAGGTCGTCGACCCCCGCACCACCTCGCCGCTGGACGAGGACACCATCCTGGAGAGCGTCGAGAAGACCGGCCGCCTCGTGGTGGTGGACGAGAGCCCGCCCCGCTGCTCGCTGGCCGCCGACATCGCGAGCCTCGTGGCCGAGAAGGGCTTCAAGTCGCTCAAGGCGCCCGTCGCCAAGGTGACCTGCCCCCACACCCCCGTCCCCTTCGCGCCCGCGCTGGAGGACGAATACATGCCCAGCCCCGCCCGCATCGAAGCGGCGGTGCGCGCCACGCTCGCGTACGCGTGATGACACTCGCCCCCTCCGACCGTCGCTTCGCTCCGGCCACCTCCCCCGCTGCGCAGGGGAGGAGAAGGGGCGGCGACTCTCCTCCCCTGCAAGGCGGGGGAGGGGGACCGCGGCCGAAGGCCGTGGTGGAGGGGGCCCGTCGCACGCTCGCGGCTCGCCGCTCGATCTCGACCTGACGTCCAGCAGAGGAGCCGCCCCATGGCCGCCACCGACGCCGAAGTCCTCGCCACCCGCTACGAAGCTGCCCGCCGCATGGCCGCGCACATCCGCGACGGCGGCAGCGACCTCGCTCCCGAGGCGATGGTCAACCTCGCCTCCACCTATACCGACCCCGAGCGGCACAAGCGCGAGCGCGACATCCTGTTCACCAAGACGCCGCAGGTCGTCTGCCTCTCCAGCGAGATCAAGGAGCCCGGCGCCTACCGCACCTTCGACGAGGCGGGGCCGCCCGTGGTCGTCGCCCGCGGCAAGGACGGCACGGTCCGCGCCTTCCTCAACATCTGCCCCCACCGCGGCGCGCGCCTGGTGCGCGAGGAGGCGGGCAAGGCGAACCGCTTCACCTGCTGGTTCCACGGCTGGACCTACGCCAACGACGGCCGCCTGATCGCCGCCACCGAGGCCGACCGCTTCGGCGACTGCGGCCTGGAGGGCCGCGACCACCTGACCGCGCTCGCCTGCGAGGAACGCCACGGCATCGTCTTCGTCATGCCGACGCCCGGCCTGCCCCTGAACCTGGACGACCACCTCGCCGACTTCGGCCCGGTGCTGGAGGGGCTGCGGCTGGAGGCGTGCGAGCGGGTGAAGGCCGGCGTGCTGCCGGTCGCCGCCAACTGGAAGTACGCCTACGACACCTACGGCGAGGGCTATCACTTCGCGGCGCTCCACAAGGAGACGCTGAGCCCCTACTTCCGCAACGACATCACCGTGCACGACCGCTGGGGCCGCCACCAGCGCGTCGGCTTCGCCCAACGCGACTGGGCGAGCTGGGTCGACACG
The DNA here is from genome assembly GCA_030151985.1 of Caulobacteraceae bacterium. Taxonomy (GTDB): domain Bacteria; phylum Pseudomonadota; class Alphaproteobacteria; order Caulobacterales; family Caulobacteraceae; genus JASLDZ01. The sequence goes on from JASLDZ010000421.1 coordinate 2,171, forward strand.
CCGGAGAGCGAATGGGGCATCCGGCCGGAGCCCGCGGGCATCCACCTGATGTTCCCCAATGTGGTGCTGTTCGCGGGCAGCGTCTCACCGGGCAAGAGCTACCTGACCATCTTCCGACACTACCCCGGCGAGGAGGTCGGCCAGACCCACACCCACAAGACCATCTACGCCATGGGCGGCGTGCGCGACGAGGCGCACCGCCAGGAGGTGGAGACCGCCTTCGACCAGACCGCCTACGTGGTCATCAACGAGGACTACGTCACCGCCGCGGAGGGCTGGAAGAACCTCACCTTCCTGCCGGAAGGCGCCACCGTGGTCTACGGGCGCCAGGAGCTGGCGCTGCAGCAGATGCACCGCAACTACGCCGAGGCGCTGGGCGAGCCGATCGTGGCGCAGCCGCGGCCGCAGCTGCACGCCGCCCAATGAGCCGGGCGGGGTCCCTCTCCGCTCTGGGCGAAGTGTTCCAGCTCGCCTACGTGCCGGCCGACTTCGACGCGGCGCTCAAGTTCTGGATCGGGACCATGGGAGCCGGGCCGTTCTGGGCGCTCGATCACGTGAAGCTGGAGAACCTGAAGTACGAGGGCGCGCCCGTCGACGTCGATTTCAGCATGGCGATCGGATACTGGGGCGAGCTGCAGATCGAGCTGATCCGCCAGCACAACGACGCGCCCTCGATCTACAAGCGCTGGCGCGACGACGGCCGCGAGGGCCTGCATCACGTCTGCATCTTGGTCGACGACATGGCGGAGGCCCGCGAGGTCTGCGCCGCGGCCGGCGCGCGGGTGGTGCAGGAGGGGCAGGTCCAGGGCGGCGGCGAGGTGATCTACGTCGACACCGGCGGCGGCCCCGGCACGATGGTGGAGATCCTCACGCCCGGCCCCGGAACCCGCGGGTTTTTCGCCCACATGAAGGCCGCGGCGAAGGGCTGGGACGGACGCGATCCCGTGAGGCGGCCATGACCCTCCCATCCTTCCGCTCATCCCCGCGCATGCGGGGACCCAGACTTGCTTGCTTCCTCAAACCCGACGTCTGCGCGCGAGGCCCCGCGAGCAAAGAAAGTCTGGGTCCCCGCATGCGCGGGGATGAGCGGAGAGAAAAGTGACCGGCAAACTCCAGAACAAGGTCGCGCTCATCACCGGCGGCGCCTCCGGCATCGGCGAGGCCTGCGCGGAAGTGTTCGTGCGGGAAGGGGCGACCGTCGTCGTCACCGACGTGCAGCGGGAGAAGGGCGAGGCGGTGGCCGCCAGAGTCGGCGGAGCGTTCGTCGCCCACGACGTCTCCGACGAGACCCAGTGGATCGCGGCGGTCGACGGTGCGGTCGCCCGCCACGGCCGGCTCGACGTCGTGGTCAACAACGCCGGCATGTTCGCCGCCCAGACGATCGAGGAGAGCGACCTCGCCCTCTGGAACAAGGTGCTGGCCGTCAACCTCACCGGCGTGATGCTGGGCTGCAAGCACGCCATCCGCGCCATGAAGGCCAACCCGGGCGGGCCGGCCGGCTCCATCGTCAACGTCAGCTCCATCACCGGCTACATCGGCCTCGCCTCGGCCGCGGCCTACACCGCCAGCAAGGGAGGCGTGCGGCTGCTCACCAAGTCGGTCGCGGTGCATTGCGCCCGCCAATACAAGACCATCCGCTGCAACTCCCTGCACCCCGGCACCATCGACACCCCGATGAACCAGGCGGCGTTCGACGCCTCGGGCGACCCCGCCGGCATGCGCGCCTTCTTCGACACCATCCAGCCGATCGGCCGTATGGCGACCGCGACCGAAATGGCCGAGTGCGCCGCCTTCCTCGCTTCCGACGCCTCCAGCTTCGTGACCGGCGCCGAACTCCTCGCCGACGGCGGCTGGCTCGCCGCCGGCGGACCCCTTTGAAAGCGAACGCATGACCACCAACCGCCAGTGGCTGATCAACGGCCGCCCCTCCGGCCGCCCGCTCGTGGACGACGACTTCAAGTGGGTCGAGACGCCCGTGCGCGACCCGGGCGAGGGCGAGGTGACGCTGAAGCTCAGCCACATCTCCTTCGACCCGGCGCAGAAGGGCTGGATGGAGAACGTCGGCGGTTACGTGGCGCCCACGGAGATCGGCGAGGTGATGCGGGGGTCCGGCGTCGGCGAGGTCGTGGCCTCCAACGCGCCGGGCTTCCAGGTCGGCGACCACGCCATGGGCATGGTGGGCTGGCAGGACTACGCCACCGTCGCCGCCAAGGACCTGACCAAGGTCGAGGCCGACGACCTCCTCACGGCCAACCTGGGCGTGCTCGGCACCACGGGGATGACGGCCTTCTTCGGCCTGAACAAGATCGGCAAGCCTTTTCCCGGCGACACGCTGGTCATCACCGGCGCGGCGGGAGCGACGGGCTCGGTGGTCGGGCAGATCGGCAAGATCGCGGGCTGCCGCGTGGTGGGCGTCGCGGGGGGCGAAGCCAAGTGCAAGTGGCTGGTGGACGAACTCGGGTTCGACGCGGCCATCGACTACAAGGCCGGCGACATCCGCGACCGCGTCGCCGAGACCTGCCCCGACGGCATCGACGTGCTGTGGGACAACGTCGGCGGCAAGCTGTTCAACGGGCTCCTCGCCAGCCTCGCCATGCATGCCCGCGTGGTCGTGTGCGGCGGCATCTCGCGCTACGAGCTGGGCAAGATGCCGGCGGGACCGGAGAACTACTTCAACCTGATCTTCAAGCGCGCCACGATGGAAGGCTTCATCGTGCTCGACTGGATGAGCGAGTATCCCTGGGCGCGCAAGCGGATCAAGACGTGGATCCGCGAGGGCCGGATGCAGTACAAGGAAGACGTCCAGCACGGGCTGGAGAACGCCCCCAGGACGCTGATGCGCCTGTTCCAGGGCGAGAACTTCGGCAAGCAGCTGCTGAAGCTGTGACCTCCGCTGCCAAAGAGCTTATTGATCTCCCCCATCGCAGATGGGGGAGTACGGCGGAGCCGGGAGGGGGCCGCTCGCCGCGGGCGAGCGGAACGCCACATACGCCTCGCGTAGCGGCTGCGTCGTCCGCGCTCCGCGCGGCCCCTCCGGCCCTCCGGGCCACCTCCCCATGCGCAGCATGGGGAGGATCAAGATAGGGCGGCGCTCCGTGCCCGTCGTCCGCTACAACGAGCCGCTGAACGTCCTGGTGGCCGCCAAGGGCCACCCCTACCTGCGCGACCCGTTCATGGCGATCTTCGACGACCTGCCGGGCATCGCCTGCACCCTGGTGGAGCAGCCCACCGCCGCGCGGCTGATGAACCCCGAGGGCATGCGCGGCTTCGACGCGCTCGTGCTCTACGACATGCCGGGGCTGGACTTCGCCGCCGACCCCCGCCCCGGCTACGTCGAGCCGGACGCCGCCTTCAAGGCCGGGTTCGAAGCCCTGCTGACCGAAGGCAAGGGGATCGTCGCCCTGCACCACGCGCTGGCCGGCTGGCCCGCCTGGCCGCAGTACGCCGAATGGCTGGGCGGGCGCTTCCTCTACAGCCCGGGCGAGCTGCGCGGCCAGCGGCGGCTGGACTCCGGATACCGCCACGACGTCGCCTACGAGGCGGTCGCCGCCGCCGATCACCCAGTGCTGGCCGGCGTCCCTCCGCGCTTCCCCCTGACCGACGAACTCTACCTCGCCGAGGTGTTCGAGGACGCCGTCACGCCGCTGCTGCGCGCCGACCACGCCTTCGCGCGCGACGGCTTCTACTCCGCCGCCCACGCTGTCGCCGGCCGGATGTACGACAACGAAGGCTGGGAGCATCCTCCCGGCTCCGACCTGATCGGCTGGACCAAGCGGGCGATCAACAGCCCCCTCGTCTACCTGCAGCCCGGCGACGGGCCGGAGACCTACGCCAATCCGCACTACCGCCGCCTCGTCGAGAACGCGATCCGCTGGGTCGCCTCGCCCGAGGCCCACGCTCGAGGAGGCTCCCGACATGCGGCTGAAGGACAAGGTGGCGGTGGTGCTGGGCGCGGCCGGCGCCGGCAACATGGGGCAGGTGATCGCCCGCCGCTTCGCCGCCGAGGGCGCGCGCGTGGTCGTCGCCGGCCGCCACGCCGAGCCGCTGCGGGCGCTGGCGGACGAGATCGGCGGCCATGCGCTGACCTGCGACATCACCGAGCGCGCGCAGGTCGAGGCGCTCGCGGAGGATGCGCGCGCGTGGGGCGGACGGCTCGACGTGGCGGTCAACGCCACCGGCTGGGGCCTGCTCAAGCCGTTCCTGGAGACGACCGACGAGGAGCTCGCACGAATGAGCGCGCTTCAGTTCACTGGGCCGTTCGTCTTCCTCCAGGCCATGGTGCGGGCGATGCGGGCCAACGCCCCGTCAGGAGGCTCGATCATCCAGATCAGCTCGGCTACGGCGACGATCATGCTGAACGACCATGCCGCCTACATGGGCGCCAAGGCGGGCGTCGATCACGTGGTCCGTTGCGTGGCGCACGAGTTCGGGGCGGACGGCGTGCGCGCCAACTCCATTTCCCCGGGGATCACCGCCACGCCGATGACGGCTCAGGCGCAGGCGACGCCCGGCCTGTTCGACGCCTTCCTGCCCGGCTACCCGCTGGGCCGCGTCGGCACGAGCGACGACATCGCCGCCGCCGCCGTGTGGCTGGCCTCGGACGAGTGCTTCATGACCGGCGAGAACCTGCAGGTGAACGGCGGCCTGACGCTGCGCGGCAACCCCGGCCGCGACGAGATCGCCGCCTCGGTGGGCGCGGCGATGGCGCGGGCGTCAGGATAAGCGCAGCTGACGAGGCTCAGTAGACGAGGCCCTGCACCACCGCCTTCAGCCGCTCCAGCGCGGCGAAGGGGTCGTCCAGGAAGTCATTGTCGATCCACCAGCGCTCGACCTCGCGGCGCACGCGGCCGACCATCGGCCCCTCGGGCACGCCCGCCGCCTTGATCTCCTCGCCGGTGAGCGGGAACGGCGGGGGCGCCCAGGTGTCGGGATAGACGGTCAAGAGCCGCCACTGGGGCGCGGTGGCCGTCCGCCCGTCCGCGGCCCAGGCGAGCGTCGCCCGGTCCTTGAACGCCTGCGCGCCCACCGCGTGGATCGCGCGCCGCATCTCGCGCGGCGACATCCAGGAGACGATCTCCACCTCCGGCGTCGCACAGGCGGCGAGCAGCCGGTCGCGGTCGGCGTTGGAGAGCTTCAGCCGGGCCGCCGCCGCGCGCACCGCGCTCCGGTCGTCGGGCAGGAGCGCGGCCAGCCGCAGCACGGGGTCGGTGCGGAAGGTCATCGCCGTCTCGATCTCGACCAGCCGCTCGAAGCGCGGGAGCGTCGCGCCCGGCAGCACCGCCTCCAGCACGCCCGCGCCCGCCATCGCGCGCACCGCCGGCCGGGGGTCGTCCACCGCCAGGAGCTTCAGCAGTTCGGCCGCCACCCGCTCGCCCGAAAGCTGCGCCAGCCCCGCCTTCAGTCGCCCGCACGCCTCCAGCGCCGCGGCGTCGGGCTCGCCCCGGCCGTAGCCCGCCAGGAAGCGGAAGAACCGCAGGATGCGCAGGTAGTCCTCGGCGATCCGGTCCTCCGGCGCGCCCACGAACACCACCCGCGCCGCCCGCGCATCGTCCACCCCGCAACCCGTGGGGTCAAAGATCGCGCCTTCCCGGTCGGCGTAGAGGGCGTTCAGGCGGAAGTCGCGGCGGGCGGCGTCCTCACTCCAGTCGTCGGTGAAGGCCACCACCGCGTGGCGCCCGTCGGTCTCCACGTCCCGGCGCAGCGTCGTGACCTCGAACGGCCGGCCGCCCGAGACGGCGGTGACGGTGCCGTGCGCGATGCCGGTGGGGACGGCGCGCAGGCCCTTAGCCTCCAGCGCGGCAACCACGGCGGGCGGTTGGAGCGTGGTGGCGATGTCGATGTCCAGCGCCTCCCGGTTCCACGGCCGCTCGACCCGCAGGAGCCCGTCGCGCACGCAGCCGCCGACGAAGCGCGCGCAGCCGGAGCCGCCCGCGGCTTCCAGCGCGTCCATCACCGCGACCGTCGCCGGCGCGGTCATCCAGGGGAGCTTCGGCAGGCGTTCGGTCATCGCGCGCATCATCGCGCCCTCGCCGCCCCCCGCAAAGCCGCAAACGCTTCAAGCCGCGGCCGCAGCCCCCTATACCGGCGCCCATGCCGAGCTATCCGCCCGACGCCCTGAAGGGCCTGTCCGTCCCCGCCCACGCCTCTCGCGCCTGGCCGTTCGAGCAGGCGACGGGCCTGCTGAAGCGGATCGCGACGCTGCGGATCGCCGATGCGGCCGCGCGCGAGGCCGCGCTGCGCGACATCGCCGAGGGCCGCGCCGCCCAGGTGCTCGCCGCCCACCC
>JASLDZ010000300.1 GCA_030151985.1 Caulobacteraceae bacterium
CCGCTGCGTCCACTGCTCCACGCCCTGTCCGTCGAACAGGGTCACGAAGGTGTCGGCCTGGGTGGAGCCGCCGGCGCCCGTGGGGGCGGGGTTGGCCTTGTCGAGGTCGCCCGTCACCGTGCCCGCGACCGCGATCTTGGAGCCGTCGGCGGAGACCGCCAGGGCGTAGCCCGAGGCCGCGGACGCGCTGCCCAGCGTGCGGGTGAACTGCAGCGCGCCGGTGGAGTCGTACTTCAGGAGGGCGACGTCGGTGGCCGCCTTCGGCGCCTGCCCGTCCGCGGTCGTCCCGTCGATGTCGGCCAGCACATAGACCGAGCCGTCAGGCCCCGTCGCCGTCGACCGCACCGCCGAGACGTAGCTGGGCAGGGTGTTCCCGAACACCTTGGCGGCGTCGGACGCTCCCGTGCCGCCGTCGAACTTGATGAGCTGCTGCTGCGCCGCCGTCCCCGTGCCCGAGGCGGAGGCTACGAACACCGCCGGATGCGCGTCCGCCGCCGAGAAGCTGGCCGCCTCGAAGGCCGAGCCGTTCAGGGTCAGGGCGTAGGAGTCGTCGCCCGTCGCCGGGATGGTGGTGGTCGTGCCGTCGCTGGCGGTGATCGTCTGGGGCTGGGCCGGGGTGCGCGTGTTGGCGAAGCGCGTCTGCACGCCCGCCGCGGCGAGCTTGCTGTTCAGGTAGATCACCACGTTGCTCATGGTGCGCGGCGTCGATCCCATCTCGCTCAGGTCGAAGCTCACCGTCTTGGGCGTGTGGTTCACCACGTTGGTCAGCGTCAGCGAGAAGGCGACCGAGCCCTGGAACGCGGGCACGGGGGCGTTCGCAGGCCCGGTGTAGACGGTCTGTCCGGTGTAGCCGTCGTTCTCCGCCTTCACACCCACCGTGCCCTGGGCGGTCGCCTGCAGGTTGCCCTGCACGATCGTCGCGTTGTTGAACGGGTCGGCGCTGAGGAAGGTGGAAAGCTGCGACATGCCGGCGGCGAAGCTGGTCTGCAGCTTGGCCTGGGTGGCGGCGTCGTTCCCGCTCGCCTGCGCCTGCTGCGCCACGCCCTCCAGCGCGGTCAGGCCCTGGTACAGCGAGAACAGGTTCTTCAGGTCCGGGGACGTCGTCGCCGTCGCGCCGGTGGTCTGGCTGGAGGTGTCGATGTACTTGCCGCCGGCGAGCACCGACTTGACCAGGTCGGTCATCGGGGCGGCGGTGGTGGAGGCGCTCCAGGGCGGGGTGGCCGAGGTGGCCGGGTTCGTCGTGGCCGTGCTCGCGGCCGCACCCGTCCCGACGCCGTATTTGGCGCTGTAGTAGGAGCTCAGGAGGTCGGCGCTGATGGTGATGGTCACGGGGGTCGGGTCCGTCGGACGGCCAGCATGCGCCCCAGGCGGTTAGCGAAGCCTCAAGGCGACGCGCGCGGCGTCGCGCGGCGCTCGATGAGGCCGGAAGCGGCCAGTCCGTCCAGCACCGCCTTGCGTCGCTCCGCCCACTCCTCGGCGAGGACACCCATCACCACGACGTCGCGGCTCTCGCCGTATTTCCAGGCGTGGCGGCGCAGGTAGCCCTCGCGCCGGAAGCCGGCCGCGATCTGCGCCTTCAGCGCCGTCTCGTTGCCCGCGATCACCTCCGACCAGACGCGGCGCAGGCCCAGCCCGAAGGCGTCCTCCAGCGCGAGCGCGTGCGCGGCCCGGCCGCCGCCCCGACCGCGCACCTCCGCCTCGCCGATGTACCAGCCGAGCTGGCCGCGCTTCTGCGGGCTGGACAGGCCCTTCAGCGTGACCAGTCCGCAGGGATCGCCGTTCCACAGGATCACCCGGCCCCGCCGGTCGGGGTCGGCCAGGAACCGCCCGAACCAGGCGTCGTGGAGCGCGCGGCTCGGCGGCGGGTCGTCGTAGGACCAGAGGTCCACGTCGCGTTCGTTGCGCCAGCGGTAGAGGCTGTCGGCGTCCCCCTCCTCCAGTGCGCGCAGGTCGATCATCGGGGTCTCGTCTCGGGCGGCGACACGATCTTAACTCCGCGCGGCGAACGCTGGGGCGAATCGCGCGCGGAGGCTCTGGCGATGGTGGCGCAAAGCCCGGGCGAGGTCGCCCCCCAGGCGCGGGACGCGACGCCGCGCCTGACCATCGCCGACCGCGAGATCGCGCGCGACCGCCCCCCCTTCGTCATCGCCGAGCTGTCCGGCAACCACAACGGCGACATCGACCGCGCCCGCCGCCTGCTCGACGCCGCCGCCAGCGCCGGCGCGGACGCGGTGAAGCTGCAGACCTACACGCCCGACACCATCACGCTCGACCACGACGGGCCGGGCTTCACCCTGGGCGAAGGCCCGTGGGCGGGGCGCCGGCTCTACGACCTCTACCGCGAGGCGCACACCCCCTACGCCTGGCACGCGCCGCTGTTCGCCCACGCCCGCGCCGCCGGGCTGATCGTCTTCAGCTCGCCGTTCGACGAGACGGCGGTCGACCTCCTGGAGAGCCTGGACGCGCCCGCCTACAAGATCGCCAGCTTCGAGGCGGCCGACCACCCGCTGATCGCCCGCGCGGCCCGCACGGGCCGGCCGCTGATCGTCTCCACGGGCATGACCACGCGAGAGGAGATCGCCCGGGCGCTCGCCACCGCCCACCTGAACGGCGACGGAGGGGTCGCGCTGCTCCACTGCACGAGCGCCTATCCCGCTCCCCTGGCGGACGCCAACGTCGCGATGGTGGCCCGGCTCGCCGAGGACTTCGCCTGCGTCGCCGGGCTGTCGGACCACACGCCGGGCACGCTCGCGGCGGTGACGGCGGTCGCCCTGGGCGCGGCCATCGTCGAGAAGCACGTCACCCTCGCCCGCGCCGACGGCGGTCCGGACGCCAGCTTCAGCCTGGAGCCCGACGAGCTCGCTCAGCTCGTCCGCGACTGCCGGTCAGCCTTCGAGGCGCGGGGCGAGGCCGACTACCGCAGGAGCGGGGTCGAGCAGGCCAACCGCCAGCTCCGCCGCTCGCTGTACGTGGTGCGCGACGTGCCGGCGGGCGCCGCGCTGACGGCGGCGGACGTCCGCTCCATCCGCCCGGGCTTCGGCCTGGAGCCCGGACGCCTGCCCGAAGTGCTCCGCCGCCGCGCCGCCCGTCCCCTCACCCGCGGCGAGCCGCTGACGGACGATATGCTGGCGGACTGAGCCCTACGCCGGCTTGCGCCGCCGCAGCCGCGCCAGCCGCCGCAACCGCCGCCAGAAGCGGGTCTTCTCCGGCTCCGGATAGGGCTGGAGGTTGCGCAGGAACTCCTCCGCCGAGGCGCGCCAGCTGAAGCGCTCCGCATAGGTGCGCACCGTCGCCCGGTTGCTGTGCAGGCAGGCGAGGCAGGCGGCCCTCAGGTCTGCGTCGCAGGCCCCCGCGCCCGAGCCGGGGATGATGTCGATGGGGCCCGGCGCGGGATAGGCGGCCACGGGCGTGCCCGCCGCCATCGCCTCCAGAATGACCAGGCCGAAGGTGTCGGTGAGCGAGGGAAAGACGAAGACGTCCGCGCAGGCGAAGCAGGCCGCCAGCTCCGTCCCGAACTTGGCGCCCAGGAACCGCACGTGGGGGTACTTGGCTTGAAGCTCCTCGCGCGCCGGCCCGTCGCCGACCACGACCATGGAGCCCGGAAGATCGAGGCTGACGAAGGCCTCGATGTTCTTCTCCACCGCCACGCGGCCGACGTTCAGGAAGACGGGGCGCGGCAGGTCGGCGAAGAGGTCCGGCTCATCCTCGCGCCGGGGGTGGAACAGCTCGGTGTCCACGCCCCGCGTCCAGGGCGAGAGGTTGCGGAAGCCGCGCTTCTCCAGCTCGTCGCGCATGGAGGGGGTGGCCACCATCACCCGGCCCGACGGCTTGTGGAACCAGCGCATGTAGGCGTAGCCGGCCGCCAGCGGCGCGGGCAGCCGGGCGGAGACGTACTCCGGGAACCGCGTGTGGTAGCTGGTGGTGAAGGGCAGGCTCCACTCCAGGCACACGCGCCGCGCCGCCAGCCCCACGGGACCCTCGGTCGCGACGTGGATCGCCTCGGGTTCGAAGGCCTTGAAGCGGTCCTGCATCGGCTCGTAGGCGTTCATCGCCAGCCGGATCTCGGGGTAGGTCGGCAGCGGCACCGTCTTGAACTGGTCGGGGCTGACGATCTCGACCGTGTGCCCCATGTCCCGCAGCTCGGCGATCGTGCGCAGGAGGGTGCGGACGACGCCGTTGACCTGCGGCTCCCAGGCGTCGGTGGCGATCAGGACGCGCATGGGGCGGACGCATACGCAAAGCCGCCGGGGGAAGGAAGGGCGGCCGCCCCCGCCCCTCCGGGATTGCTGCACCGCACAACTCGCCTATGCTGCGTCCTTTCGCAGCCGCCCCGACGCCCCGCCCCGATGAGCGAGCCCCTGGACGACAGCCGCCCGCGTCCCCGCGCCGGGGACAGCCCGAAGTCGCGGCGCACCCGGGCGCGGATCCTGGGCGAGGCGGTGCGCCTGTTCGCCGAGCGCGGCTACCACGCCTCGCCCAACCCCGTGATCGCCGAGGCGGCGGGGCTGACGCGGGGGGCGATGCTCTACCACTTCCCCGACCGGGAGACGCTGGTCGTCGCCGTGGTGGCCCACATCCGCGAGGAGCAGGCGAAGCTGTTCGAGGAGGCCGCGCTCAGCGCGCCGCACAGCGCCGACCGCACCGACCACGCCATCGAGACCTACTGGCGGCTTCTGCGCCACCCCTCCTTCGTCGCCTTCGCCGAGCTCGAGGCCGCTGCGCGCACCGACGCGACGCTCGCGGCCGTGGTGGGTCCCGCGCAGGAGGCGTTCGACCGGGCGCAGGTCAGCGCCAGCATGTTCGACCTGGTGCAGGGCGGCGCGGGCCCGCGCTTCCAGGCCAGCCGCGACCTCGCCCGGTTCATGCTGGAGGGGCTGGCCCGCGCCCGCCTGTCCTACGACGGCGAGGGCCGCACCAAGCGGTTGCTGGCGGTGGTGAAGCGAGCCGCGCGCATGCTCAACCGCAAGGGCGGCGACGTGGACCTGTGGCCCGAGAGCTGACCTGACCCGCGGCTCAGTGGGCGCGCAGGATACGCGCGTGCCGCAGCTTCTCGGCCATCAGCGCCTCGGCCTTGGCCAGGGTGTCGACCACGCGCAGGCGGCCGTCACGCGCCTTGACGGCGAAATGCTCCGCCGTCTCGCTGACGGTGGTCCAGAGCTCCAGATCCTCGACGCGCTTGAGAAGGGTGGTCCGCGGCATCACTCGCCTCCTGTCGGGCCGTTCATCTCTCATTAATGCGAGAGGGGGTGCGGAGTCCCATCAGCTTTCCGTGAACGGCGCTCAGGCCGCCGCGAAGGCCGCCTCCGCTGCGTCGAGCGCGTCCTGCACCCGGCTGCGGGGCTGCTGCGCGGCCAGCGCGTCGCCGAGCGCCGCCAGGCAGGTCAGCACGTGGCGGGGCGTGGCGGAGGCGCCGAGCAGGCCGATGCGCCAGGCCTGGCCCTTGAAAGGCCCCAGCCCCGCGCCGATCTCGACGCCGAACCGCTCCAGCATCCGCGCGCGCACGGCCGCCTCGTCGATCCCCTCGGGCGTCGCGACGAGGTTGAGCTGCGGCAGGCGATGCTCCGGCGCGACGGGCAGGCCCAGCTCCAGCGCCTCCAGCCCGGCTGCGAGACCCGCATGGGCGCGGCGGTGGCGGGCGAAGCGCGCCTCCAGCCCCTCCTCGAACAGGGCGACCAGCGCCTCGTGCAGGCCGTAGACGGCGTTGACTGGGGCGGTGTGGTGGTAGGCGCGGCCGCCCGCTCCGTCCCAGTAGCTCATCAGCAGGCCCACGTCGTAGAGCCAGGTGCGGGGCGGCGCCTTGCGGGCGGCGATCGCCTCCCGCGCCCTGGGGCCGACGGCGAAGGGCGCCAGGCCGGGCGGCGCGGAGAGACACTTCTGCGTGCCGGAATAGAGCACGTCCGCGCCCCACTCCGCCGCGTTCACCGCGATCCCGCCCAGCGAGGTCACGCAGTCCACCACGCTCAGCGCCCCGTGCTCGCGGGCCAGCGCGCAGAGCGGGCCGGGGTCGCTCATCACGCCGGTGGAGGTCTCGGCATGGACGAAGGCCAGGAGCTTGGCGCCCCGCGCCCACAGCGCCGCCTCCACCCGCGCGGGGTCGACCGGCTCGCCCCAGGCGTGGTCCACACGCACGACCTCCGCCCCCGCGCGCTCGGCCATCTCGGCCATGCGCTGGCCGAAGACGCCGTTGATCGCCACCACGGCGATGTCGCCCGGCTCGAGCAGGTTCATCATCGCCGCCTCCATCCCGGCGGTCCCGGGGCCGGAGAGCGGCAGGCAGGCGTGGTCGGGCGCGCGGAAGGCGCGGGCGAGGCCGGTCCGCACCTCGTCCATCAGCGTCACAAACGCGGGATCGAGGTGGCCGATCGTCGGCTTGGCCTGGGCGGCGAGCACCCGTGCGGGGACCTCCGAGGGGCCGGGACCCAGCAGCAGGCGGACAGGCGGATCGAAGCTCGGCATGAGGGCTCGCGGGGCTGCGGTCGGCGCGGGAGGTCGCCGCTCACGCCATGGTGATTAGGCGACGGCGCCCGGTCCGGTCCATGGTGCAGGCCTTGGATGGAGGTCCAAAGTCCCTCGCGTCCGCCGCTCCCCGTTCGCTCTCCGGCGTTGGGAGCGGCGGACGCGGTTCTTTTTTGGGGACGACCTCAGCGGTCGATGTCGCGCTCCGCGGCGCCCAGCAGGCGCCAGCCGCCGGGCTTCAGCACCTCCAGCGGCGTGAAGCGGGCCTTGTAGTCCATCTTCACCGAGCCCCTGACCCAGTAGCCCAGGTAGACGTACGGAATGCCCGCAGCGCGCGCCTGCTCCACGTGGTCCAGGATCACGAAGCCGCCCAGGCTGCGGCGGCTCATCGCCGGATCGTAGAAGCTGTAGACCAGCGACAGGCCGTCCTTCAGCGCGTCGACCAGCACGCAGGCGATCAGGTCGCCCGGGCCGCGGTCGCGGGGCTCCGTGCGGTACTCGATGATGTGGGTGCGGACGGCGGTGTCCTCGACCATGGCGACGTAGTCGGGCCAGGTCATCTCCGCCATGCCGCCGCTGGCGTGACGCGTCGTGAGGTAGCGGCGCAGAAGCTCGAACTGCTCCAGCGTCGCCTCGGCCTCGACGATGTGGCGACGCAGGTCGCCGTTCCGGGCCACCGCCCGGCGCTCGGAGCGGGAGAAGTGGTAGTCCGCCACCGGCAGCCGGGCCGAGACGCAGGCGTCGCAGGCGTCGCAGGCAGGGCGGTAGGCGATGTTCTGCGAGCGGCGGAAGCCCACCTGAGTCAGGGCGTCGTTGACCTGCGGGCCCTCGCTCATCGGCAGGTGGGCGAACACCTTCCGCTCGTCGCGTCCGGGCAGGTAGGGGCACGGCGTGGGGGCCGTGAGGAAGAACCGGAGCTGTCGCGACGCGAAGTGGTGGGTCAAGTCC
>JASLDZ010000088.1 GCA_030151985.1 Caulobacteraceae bacterium
CGCCTCGCCCGGCGCCGGGCGCATCTCCCTGCGCTGGACGGTGGCGGAAGACGCCAGCTTCAGCCGTATCGCCGCGTCTGGCGTGGCCTCGACCGGGGCTGAGCGCGACTACACGGTCAAGATCGACGTCAAGGGCCTGAAGCCCGGCCAGGCCTATTGGTACCGCTTCACCGCCGGCGGCAAGACCTCGCCCGTCGGCCGGGCGCGCACCTTGCCCTTGGGCCGGCTGGACAGGCTGACCCTGGCCTTCGTCACCTGCTCGCTCTACCCCAACGTCTATTTCAACGCCTACCACCACATCGCCCAGTCCGAGACCTTGGACGCGGTGGTCGAGCTCGGCGACTACATCTACGAATATGGCGCGGGCGATGACGCCTACGGCATGGAGAACGGCAGGAAGCTCGGCCGCATCCCCGAGCCGCCGCACGACCTGGTCACCCTGGCCGACTACCGCACCCGCTACGCCCAGTACCGCCGCGACCCGGACCTGCAGGCCGCCCACGCCCGCGCCCCCTGGATCTGCGTGTGGGACGACCACGAGGTCGCCAACGACACCTGGAAGGGCGGCGCCGAGAACCACAACGAGCGCACCGAGGGCGCCTTTGAGGACAGGAAGCAGGCCGCGCTGCGCGCCTGGTACGAGTGGCTGCCCGTGCGCGACCCGGTGCCCGGCCGAGCTTTCGAGGCGATCAACCGCAGCTTCGACTTCGGCGACCTCGCCAGCCTGACCATGCTGGAGAGCCGGCTGACCGCCCGCTCCTACCAGCTGGAGTACGAGCGCGCGGGCGACATCCCGTATGCGCTCTACAGCGTCGCGGCGGACGGCCGGCGGACCAAGGTCGACGATGCGCAGAAGCTGGCCGCCGCCAAATTGGCCTACGCCACCGGCGGCGAGCCGCCCGCGGGTTACACGCTCGGCCCGGACGTCGAGGCGATCGAGGCCTACTGCAACGACCCGTCCCGCCAGATGCTGGGCACGGTGCAGGAGGCGTGGCTGGAGCGGACGCTCAAGGCGTCGGTCGCCGCCGGCCGTCCCTGGCAACTGATCGGCAATGAGGTGGTGATGGCCCGCTGCCGCGCCCCCGACATCGCCAAGGCCATCGGGCCGGAGCGGGTGAAAGCCGCGCTCGCCGCCATGCCCGAGAGCCAGCGCAAGCGCGCGGCGGAATTCGTGCACGCCATGAGCTTCGGCCAGCCCTTCGACCTCGACGGCTGGGACGGCTACCCCGCCGCCCGCGTCCGCTTCGACGCCATCTGCGAGCGGCTGGGCGGCGGCAACGTCTTCGTCTTCTCGGGCGACAGCCACGCCTTCTGGGCCAACGAACTGCATGACGCCTCGGGCGCGCGGCGCACCGCGGCTGAGATCGGCGTCAGCTCGGTCACCAGCCCCTCGATCGGCGACAGCGCGGGGTTCCAGCTGGGCGCCGTCCTCAGCGCGCAGAACAAGGAAGTGATCTTCAACGACCAGCTCGCCAAAGGCTACGTGCGCCTCACCCTGACCCGCGAGCACGCCACCGCCGACATGATGGCCGTCACCATCTCCGCCAAGCCGTACGACGCCAAGGTGCTGGCGAGCTGGCGGCTGGAGCCGACGGCCGGCGCAGGCGTAGGGCCGCTGCGCAAGGTGTGAGCGGCTCAGGCGGCGGGACCGAGGTCCGCCTCCAGCGCCCATGGACCGCCCAGGTAGCGCCAGACGAGGAGGCCCGTCGCCTCCGCTCCAAACGGCGTAAAGTTCGTCTGCAACTGCGCGAGCAGCGCGCGGGCGTCTTCAGGCTCCACCTTGTTCTGCACCGTCACGTGCGGGCGGAAGGCCTGCTGGTCCTGACGTGTGAGCCGCACATTGAAGCGCGCGGCGATCTGTGCGCGCGCCTGCCCCAGGGCGGCGGACTCCAGCGCGTAGGCGACACCGCGCCCGAGCGGCCGCAGCCCCACGACCTGCAGCGCGAACGGCGCCGCCCGGACGGCGGCCGTGCAGGCGTCCACGACCTCGCCCAGCGCCTCGCCCGGCAGGTGGTGAAAGAGGGTCAGGTGCGCGGGCAGGTGGTTCAGCGCGGGCTGGAAGTGCGCGCGGCGCAGCGCGTCGAACCGCGCGAAGGTCGCCGGGTCCAGCCGCGCCGTGACGATAAGGGGACGGGCGTCGCCGCTCACATCCCCGCCGCCGCCGCGGGCCGCGCGCGCATTCCGGCCAGCCAGTGCGCGAGGTGCTCCAGCTCTTCCGGAGGCTGGAGCTTGATCATGCGGGTGAAGTCGATGGCGATCACCGCCACGATGTCGGCCACCGTGACGCGGTCGGCCGCGAGGTAGGCGCTCTGCTTCAGCCTCCGGTCCAGCATCTTCATCGCGCGCAGGCCCCAGTCCCGGTTGCGGGCGGCGACCTCGGCGCTCTGGTCGGGCTCCAGCGCGGCGAGGCCGGGGTGGCCGTGGCGGACGGCCATCATCAGGGGCGTGGCGAGCTGCATCTCCACCCGCCGCGTCCACATCTCGATCAGAGCGGTCTCCAGCGGGTCGCGGCCGTAGAGGTTGGGTTCGGGGTGGAGGCTCTCCAGGTAGCGGCCGATGGCGACGCTCTCGGTGATGGCCGTGCCGTCGTCCAGGATCAGGGCGGGCGCGACGGGGGCGCCCACCTCGGCGAGGTATTCGCGGGTCTTGTGATGGCCGGCCAGGAAGTCGACCTCGACGATCTCGATGTCCTCGATCCCCTTCTCCGCCATGATCCAGCGCACGCGGCGGGGATTGGGCGCCTTGATCCGGTCGTAGAGCTTCATGGTCACCGTCCCCCGAACAGCCCGCTCGGCAGCGCACCCACCACCGACGCCGTCATGCACGTCGCCAGGAAGCCCGCGAGCAGCGCCTTCCACACGAGCGCGTTGACCTCCGCCCGGCGGTTCGGCGCCAGGACGCCGAAGCCCGCCACGTTGATCCCCACCGACGCCACGTTGGCGAAGCCGCATAGCCCGTAGGTCATGATCATGCGCGAGCGCTCGGACAGCGCGGCGGCGGGCAGCTTGGCGAGCTCGATGAAGGCGGTGAACTCGGTCAGCACCAGCTTGGTCCCGAACAGCCGCCCGCCGGTGGAGGCCTCGTTCCAGGGCAGCCCCACCGCCCAGGCGAGCGGCGCGAACAGCACGCCCAGGATGCGCTCGATCGAGACCGGCGCGCCGCCCACGTCCGGCAGCAACCGGAGCGCGAAATTGGCGAGCGCCACCAGCGCCACGAACACGATCAGCGCCGCGCCCACGTTCAGCGCCACGTTCAGCCCGTCGCCCGTGCCCCGGATCACCGCGTCGATGGAGCTGTCGTAGGTCTTGTCGGTCCCGCCCTCGAACGGCGTGTTCGCCTCCTCCGGCGCGGCGGGGACGAGGATGCGCGCCAGGAGCACGCCCGCCGGCGCCGAGATGATCGAGGCGGTCAGCACGTGGGCCGCGGCGTTGGGCAGCACGTCGTGCAGGATGGTGGCGTAGGCGACCATGGTGGAGCCCGACACGCAGCTCATCCCCACCGCCATCAGGGTGAAGAGCTCCGACCGCGTCAGCCGGTCGAGGTAGCTGCGGATGAAGATCGGACCCTCCACCTGCCCCATGAAGATGGTGGCGGCCACCGCCAGGGCGGGCGGCCCCCGCAGGCCCATGGTGCGCTGGAACACCGCCCCGAACGCCGCGGTCGCCCACTTCAGGATACGCCAGTGCCAGAGCAGCGCCGACAGCGCGCAGACCACCAGGATCACCGGCAGCACGCGGAACGCGAACAGGAACGCCGCCTGCCCCGTCACGGCGAACGGCTGCTGTCCTCCCGCCAGGTAGCCGAACACGAACTGCGACCCGGCTTGGGTGGCGGCGCCCAGCGCGTCCACCGCCCCGTTCAGCGCGGTGAGCGCGGCGCGCGCCTGGGGCAGGCCGAACAGCACCAGCACCAGGGCCGCCTGGATCAGGACGGCGGCGATGGCCAGCTTCCAGGGGAACCGCCGCCGGTCCTCCGACGCCGCCCAGCAGACGCCCAGCACCAGCGCCAGCCCCACCAGGCTCTGGGCGTTGTAGATCGACGGCATTGCGACTCCGGCGGCGGGGGATGGCGTGAGGGAGCACGCCCGCCCCCGCGAGGCAATGCGGCGCGACGGACGTCCGCCCTCAGCGAGCGCCGTACAGCGCCATCACGTCCCGCCGCATGGCCGCCTGGCTGTCGGGCCGCGCGTAAAACATGTGCCCGCCGGGGTACATCTTCACCTGAACCCGGCTCGGGTCGCCCATCACGGGCATCTGGTCGGCGATCAGCACGGACGCCATGAACGGGCAAGACAGGTCGCCCCAGCCGTGGACGATCAGCACCTTCATCTTGGGATCGATCGCGACGGCTTGGCGGAGATCGGTGACGCTCTCGCTCTCGCCGAACCAGCCCCGGTCCCACGCCTCGTTGACCTTGCTGCTGAGCGCCTCGTAGCGGCCGTCAACCTTCCAGCCGACGGTGCGGGTCACGAAGTCGACCATGGCGGAGGTGGTCGGCGCGATGATGCCGTCCAGGATCGGGTCGTTGGTCTCCTGGTCCGGTGCGTAGGGGAACGGGTCGAAGGCCGTCACATTGGAATCGTAGCGGCTGCCGAGCTTGCCTTCGCTGCGGAACACCTCGCGCAGATAGGCCTGCGTCTCGATCCGCCCGCCCAGGCGCTTGACGAACTGCGGGTCGAGCCCGGTCAGCTCCGTCACTTTGGCGACCATGCGCTGGGTGGCGGCCGGATCGGTGCGGCCCTTGAGCAGGTCCACCGCGTAGTCGCTCCGCGCGTAGGCGATCACCGGCGCCATGGCGGCGTCGCCGAGCTGGCCGTGGCGCTCCAGGTTGGCGGCGGCGATCGACGGCAGGGTGTCGATCCACGGCATGGGCGAGAGGTTGCCGTCGGTGGTCGCCGGCCCGTCAAGGAAGGGCGACACCAGCACCACGCCCCGCACGCCGACCCCCAGCTGCGTCTGCAGGTAGTGGGTGATCCGCGGGCCCCGGAAGCCGCCGTAGCTCTCGCCGACCACGTACTTAGGGCTCTGCAGCCGGCCGTTCTTGACCAGCCAGTCGTAGACGATGCGCGACAGGTATTCGATGTCGGGCTTGACCGCGTAGAACGCCTTCTTGGTCTTCTCCTCGTCCAGCCGCGAGCGGCTGAAGCCGGTGCCCACGGGGTCGATGAACACGAGATCCGTGAAGTCGAGCCAGGTACCCGCGTTGTCCTGCAGGGCCGGGGTGTCGCTGGGGCTCTCGCCGTTGCCGAAGGCCACGCGCTTGGGCCCGATGGCGCCCAGGTTCAGGTAGACCGACGCCGCGCCCGGCCCGCCGTTGAAGGCGAAGGTCACGGGCCGGTTCGGATCGCGCGGGCCGTCGAGCGTGTAGGCGGTGTAGACGATGTCGGCGGTGACCTTGCCCTTGTCGTCCCGCACCGGAAGGCTGCCGACGGTGGCGGTGTAGGCCAGCGTCCTGCCCGCCACATGCGTGGTCTGCTTGACGCTGGCCGCGGCCGGGAACGGCGCGAGGCTGTCGCCGTCCTTCTTCTCGTCCTTGGCGTCGCGGCCGGAGCCGGCGTGCATCGTCTGGCTGGTGCCCGCCGGAGAGGTCTTGGCGTCGTCCGCTTTGTCGTCCTGGGCGAGGGCGGGCGCGGCGGCGAGCGCCAGGGCGGTGGCGAAGGCGGCGAGACGGGCGAGGCGCATGGAAGGGTCCGGAATTCGACGAGCGGGTCTGATTTAGAGCCTGCGCCGACAACGGGAAATTACAGTTCCGTCATCTTGGGCGGCCCGCGCGTGACGGGGATCTGCGGCGGCGTGTCCCCGGCGGGTGGCTCAAGTCGAAGATCGGGCGATCTGGAAGGAGCGCGCGCTGCAAGCGGAAGAGGCGGCGGAGATGCGAGGCGTCCTGCGCCTCCTCAGGCAGGCGCTGGACGCGGCTCGGGACCTGCGGGAGCTCAAATACAACCCGGATCAGCCGCGCTTGCCGGCCGGTTCTCCCGGCGGCGGGCAGTGGGCGGACGGCGGCGACGGTTACGCTCTTGAGCCGGCGGCGAACCGCATGCCTCCGCGCGTGGACCTGCGACGGGAGGAGAAGGAGGGCGGCCATGCCATCGAGCGCCACGTCGGCCGCAGCAACGGCGACCTTGTGCGCACGC
>JASLDZ010000097.1 GCA_030151985.1 Caulobacteraceae bacterium
GCGCCCGGCCCCTACGGCGCGGACCTGCGCCCCGCCCTGGCGCGCTCGCTCGCGGGGCTGACGCTGCGGGCGCCGGCGGTGGATGTCGCTCTCGGCCCCGGCGGCTGGCGCGCCCGGCTCGGCCAGCCGGCGCGGGCGGGCGGCGCTGGCGGCGCACTGGTCCTCGCAGCGGGCGCTCAGGCGCGGAGTGACGGGGCGGCCGTTGCAGGCGCCCTGTCGGTCGCCGTGGAGGGAGGCGGCCTTTCGGGCACGCGGGTGCAGGTCGGGAGCTTCCGCTACGCGCGAGGCGCGCTGGCGGCGCGGCTGGACGCCGCCGTCCGCGGCTCGGCGGGACCGACGCGGGACGCCTCGCTGACGCTCCCGGCCGCCCTCGCCTCCGACCGGAGCGGGCTCCAGGTTTCGGCCTCCCGCTGCGGCGCGGCAGCGTTCGGTCGGTTCATGGGCGACAAGGGCGAGCCGCTCGCCGCCGAGGGGGAAGCCGAGCTGTGCCCCGCGCCCGGCGCGCCGCTGCTGGCCGTGGGCGTGGACGGCCGCTGGAGGGTCGCGGCCGACCTGCGGGGTCTCGCGCTGAAGGCGCCGCCCGCCAAGATCGCCGTCGCGGAGGGGGAGGCGCGAGCGCGGCTGGCAGGCGCCGGCGGGCGGATGGCCGGGGAGGTGCGCATCGCCCGCGCGCTCGTCCGCGACACCGATGCGCCGCGCCGGTTCAACCCGCTCCTGGTCGAAGGCCCCGCGCGGCTGGCGCGTGACGTGTGGACGGCCGAACTGGACGTGGCGCTGGCGAAGGGCGAGCGTCCGCTCGGCCGCCTCGCGCTGAGCCAGGACCTGCGCACCGGCGAGGGCAGCCTGCGCCTGGACGCCCCCCGCCTCGCCTTCGCGCCCGACGGGCTGCAGCCGGCGGCGGCGCTCCCCGCCCTGGCGGCGCTGGCCACGGAGGTCTCGGGCCACGCGGACGTGACGCTCGACCTCGGCTGGCGAGGCGAGGCTGCGACCTCGGCCGTCCACGTCGTCACCTCGGACCTCCAGGGCAAGACCGTGGGCGGGCTGATGCGGGGCGTGAAGACGGACCTGCGCATCACCGGCCTCGATCCCCTGGCGTCCGCGCCCGCGCGGGTCACGGCCGACCGGCTGGAGGCGGTCGTGCCGCTCACCGACCTCTCCGCCACCTATGTGCTCGGCAAGGACGTGGTGGACGTCAGCGACGCGCAGGCGACGCTGGCCGGCGGCCGGGTGACGCTGGACCCCCTGCGCGTGAGCCTCCTGCCCGACTCCACCCTCGCCGGCGTCGTCCGCGCGGAGGGCGTGCGGATCGGCGGGCTGCTCGACGCGGTGAACCTGTCGCGGGCGGTCCAGATCGACGCGCGGCTGCAGGGCGCCCTGCCGTTCAGCCTCGGGCCGAAGGGTCTGCGCCTCACCGACGGGCGACTTTCGGCCATGGGGCCGGGACGTCTGACCGTGAAGCGCGAGGCCCTGACCGGCGTGGCGGCGTCGGGCGGGGAGGCGACCGCGACGCCGGAGGGGTCGGCCCTGCCCGCCACGTCCGCGATCCCGCCGCCGCAGACCTCGGCGGTGCAGGACTTCGCCTTCCAGGCGCTGGAGGACCTGGCGTTCAGCGAGCTGTCGGCCGAGGTCGGCAGCCGGCCGGGAGGACGCCTCGGCGTGGTCTTCCACATCAAGGGCCGCCACGACCCGCCCACCGCCAAGGAGGCGCGCGTGGGCGTGCTCGACCTCCTGCGCGGCAAGGCGTTCGACAAACCGATCCCCCTGCCCAAGGGCACGGAGGTCAACCTGACGCTGGACAGCTCGCTCAACCTCGACGACCTGCTCGGCGCCTACGCGGGCTTGTCCAAGCCGCCCGGTTCAGCCCAGGTTCAGCCCTAGGGCGCGAGGATGGCACGGAAGGCGAGAGGGGCGGGACGATGCGGATGACGGCGGCTATCGCGGCGACGGCGCTCCTGGCGGTCGCCTGCGCGCCCACGATCAAGGTCGAGGTCGCGCCCATCAACATCTACGCCAAGCTCGACGCCGACGTGAAGGTGAAGCTGGACAAGGAGGTGCAGAGCCTCATCCAGCAGAACCCCAACCTGTTCTGACCGGAGATGCGCGCCATGATCCCGCTCCGCCCCAGGAAGACCGCAGCCACCGTGCTGGCCGCCGTGTTGCTGGCCACGCCGCTCACGGCGATGATCGTGCTGAGCGCCACCAACGCCCACGCGCAGGGCGCCGCCAAGGCGACCGTCGACGCGGCCAAGGCGGCGGGGACGGTCGGCGAGCAGGCCGACGGCACGCTGGGCGTGGTCTCGGGCGGGGACGCCGCCACCCGCGCCGCCGTGGCCGAGATCAACGCGGGCCGCGCGGCCGCCTACCGTGACGCCGCGGCGAAGACCGGGGTCACCGCCGAAGCCGCCGGCGAGGCCGCCTACCGCCAGCTCCTGGCCCGCATGCCCGCCGGCCAGTTCTACAAGCCCGCCGGCGGCGGTTGGACGCGCAAGTAGCGGGAGTTTTCGCGCTCTCACACTCCTTCAATCTCCCTCTTTCCCGGGCTTGACCCGGGGGCCGAGCGTGGTGAGCCGCGCGGTCTGGCGACCGTCAGCGGCCGAGGCGCACCCCGCTCGGCCCCCGATCAAGTCGGGGGGAGACGGAAATGGGGGAGCCCTAAGCCGCCCGGCGCTCCGGGGTGAAGCGGACGGGCAGGCGGCGGATGGCGTGGACGAAGTTGTTGGCGGCCACGTCGATGCCGCCGCTGTACTCCATGTCGGGGAAGCGCTTCAGCAGCTGGGCGTAGACCTCCTCCAGCTGCAGCTGCGCCACCCGCTTGCCCAGGCACACGTGGGGGCCGAAGCCGAAGGCCAGGTGCTTGGAGGCGTTGGCGCGCCCGACGTCCAGCCGGTCGGGATCGGCGAAGACCGCCGGGTCGCGGTTGGCGGCGCCGTAGTACATGACGACCTTCTCGCCGGCCGCGATCGCCTGCCCGTTCACCTCCACGTCACGCGTGGCGGTGCGGCGCATGTAGATCACCGGCGAGACCATGCGGATGAACTCGTCCACCGCATTGGGCAGGAGCGAGGGGTCGGCGATCAGCCGGCGCTTCTCGGCCGGGAATTCGGTGAGGAGCTTGGTCGCGCCCGAGATGGTGTTGCGCGTGGTGTCGTTGCCGGCGAACACGATCAGGAGCCACGAACCGTCGAGGTATTCGTCGGGCAGCAGGGTGCCGTCGACGGTGGCGGCGGCGATGGCGCTCATCAGGTCGGGCTGGGGGTCCGCGCGGCGCTTCTTCAGCATCGCCTGGCCGTACTCGAACATCTCGCCGACGTTCTCGTTGAAGGCCTGGATGAACTGCATCAGCTCCAGCGTGACCTCGCCGCCCTCCCGGCGCTCCGAGGCCAGGAGGCCGGCGACCTCGAGGTAGTGCATCCAGCTCAGGAACTTCGGCCGGTCCTCCGCCGGCACGCCCAGGATCTCGCACAGGGTGTAGAGCGGCAGGCGCGAGGACAGCGCCTCCACCAAGTCCACCTCCCCGTCGGTGGCGATGTCGGCCATGTCGTTGAGCAGCCGCGTGGTCTCGGCGGCCACCTTCTCCTTCAGCGCCGCCAGATAGCGGGGCGTGAAGAAGGGCATGTGCTCGCGGCGCAGCTGCAGGTGCCAGGGCGCGTCCATGTTGATCAGGGAGTCGATCGAGGCGCGGAACAGCATCGGGTGGCGCGTCTCCGGCGGCCCCGACGAGATCAGGATGCCGCCCTTCTGCGAGCTGAAGGTCTCGGGGTCGCCGTTCACCCGCATGACGTCGTCGTAGCGGGTCAGCGCCCAGAAGCCGGTCTCACGCGGATCGATCTCCGTCTGCCAGGAGACGGGCGCCTCGGCGCGCAGCCGGGCATAGGCGGCGTAGGGCTGGCCGCCGGTGAACACCTGCGGATCGCCGAGGGTGGAGGACTCCACGTCGGGATAGACCTTCGGGTTGGCCGGTCCCTGGGGGCCGCCGTAGCCGTGGGTCTCGCTGAGGAGGTGCATGGTCGGGTCTCCGTTCAGGCGGCGGGCATGGGCGGCAGCACGAGCTCGCGCAGCTCGGCCATGCGCCGGTAGAGGGCGAGGATCTCGCGGTCGCGGGCGGCGTCGCCCTTCGACTCCACCGCCTCGTGCAGGGCGATCAGGCGGCGGCGCAGGTCGGCGTTGGCCGCGTCGAGGGCGGCGATGGAGAGGTCGGGCTCGGCGGCGGGGGCGTCTCCCAGCACGGCGCGGACGGCCGCGTTCTCCGCCACGCGGACCGCGACGCCCCGCTCCGCCTCCTGCGCGGCGACGATGTTCAGGATCGCCACCAGCGACAGCTTGCCCTTGAAGTAGAGCGCGAGGTCCTCAGGCGCGGGCGGGGTGGAGATCGCGGCGACGCAGCCGTTCAGGAGCTCGGCGGTCGTGGGCGTCATCGCCAACCTCCCTCGACCAGGGCCTCCAGCATGCCCGACAGGATGCGGTCGTGCGCGCGGGTGGTGAAGGCTCCGGCAAAGCCCAGCACCAGGTCCTGCCCGCCGCCCTCCACGAAGCGCCGGCCTGAGGTGGTCCAGATCGCCTGGCCCTTCACCGCCGCGAACAGCCGCCACCAGGCGAAGGCGGCGGGGTCGACCCTCAGCCCGCTCGCCGCCTCCCATGCCGCGATCGCCGCCTCCGGCGCCATCAGGCCCGCGACCCGCGTCTCGTCCGAATGGCCCCAGAGGGGGTCGAAGGCCCAGGCCAGGTCCTCCAGCGGGTCGCCCAGATGCGCCATCTCCCAGTCGAGCAGCGCGAGCAGGCCGCCCTGGCCGTCGTGCAGGAAGTTGCCGCTGCGGTAGTCGCCGTGCACCACCGCGATCCGCTGCGCGGGCGGCGGCGGGTTGGCGTAGAGCCGGCGGATGGCGGCGCGCACGATCGGCTGCGGGTGCCGCTCGTCGCGGAAGATGACGCCCGCCCACTCGTCCAGCGCAGCCCGCCAGGCGGCGTCGGGGGCTGGGGCCGGGAGCGCCGCGGCGATCGGCAGCCCCTCCAGCGAGGTGGCGGCGATCGTCCCCAGCGCGGAGAAGAAGGCCTCGCCCAGCGCCGACGCGTGCGCGCCGTAGGGGTCGGCCTGCACCGGCGAGGCGACGATCCCTCCGTCCATCCGCTGCATCAGGAAGAAGGGTCGGCCCAGCTCCGCCCCCTGCGGCTCCAGCACCAGGGGCTCGGGGACGGGGACGCGGCCGTGGAAGCTGCGGTAGGCGAGGAACTCCACCTCCCGGTCGGTGTCGATCAGGCTGCCCACCGGATCGCGGCGCAGGATCAGGCCGCGCCGGGCGCCGTCCGCCTGCACCGCCTCGAAGCCGTAGGTCTCGCGGCTGGCTCCGCCGGGGATGTGGACCAGGTTCTCCACGCGGACCGGCCCGCCGCCCGTGCGGGTCAGATAGGCCTCGAGCTGGTCCTGAAGGCTCACGGCGCGACGTCCATCAGGCCCTGGAAGCCCGAGGGCGCATGCGGGCCGATCGCCAGCTGCTCCAGCACGCCGCGCCCTTCGCGCACGCGCCCGTCGGGCGAGGTGAAGGTCACCTTGCTCAGCGCCTGCACGTGCAGGTGCTGGGGCGCGGCCGGATCGACCTCCGCCAGCCGGATGTCCTCCCGCTCGACCTTCAGCGCGCCGTGGTGCACGCCGTGGCCCCAGACGGGATGGCCGTAGCCCAGCCCCAGCATCCGGAAG
The DNA here is from genome assembly GCA_030151985.1 of Caulobacteraceae bacterium. GTDB lineage: Bacteria > Pseudomonadota > Alphaproteobacteria > Caulobacterales > Caulobacteraceae > JASLDZ01. Next base: position 5,693 of record JASLDZ010000097.1, read on the forward strand.
TCGTAGAGCGGCGCGAACCGCACCGTCCCTTTGCCCGTCGCCCCCGTGAGCGTCAGCGTCGCATCGCGGGCGCTGCGGGAGCCGGAGCGCCAGGCCACGGCGCAATCGGCGTCCTCGAACTCCGCCAGCCCCGCCGCGTCCGCCCCGTCCTGCGCCCACACCGCCCGGCGGTTCCAGGGGCGACCCAGCGCGTCGTCGTTGGTGTGGAAGAACAGGCTCCCGTCCTCGAAGCTGACCGGGCTCCACAACCAGAAGAACTGCGGGAGCTGCGGCGGGGCCGTCTCCTGGCTGTCGCGGGCGCCGACGGGGCGGACCCCCCAGGAGCGGTCGCGCGTGCCGACGAAGCCCGCCACGTCCTCCCGCACCCCGTCCAGCTCGATCCAGCCGGTGTAGCGGCCGTTCTGGGTCAGGCGGGTGTAGTCGAGGAACAGGCGCGGGCCGATCCGGCGGGTGAAGCGCGGCTCCTCCACCGGGAAGTGGCGGCCCTCGAACACGATCTCGGCGGCGATCCCCTGCTCGGGAGCGGCGACGACGATCTTCAGCCGTTGCAAGGGTTCCAGCACCTCGATCGAGATAGGGCCGACGGCGAGGTCCATCCGCTCCATCCCCAGCCAGCGGCTGGCGTGCAGGCAGGTCTGCACCTCGTCGCGCACGACGCAGAAGGCGGCGTCGGCGATGTTCAGGGCGGGGTACACGCCGAAGGCGAGCGCGAACATCCGGTCGGCGCGGGGTTCATCGCCGGAGGGCGCGTAGCCGTTGAAGAAGTAGCGGTCGTAGAAGTTGCGGTCGGAGCCGGCGTAGGCGACCGGCTCCGGCGTCTGGTGGATGGGGTAGTCGTCGCCCCGCGTCAGGGTCATGCGTCCGCTCCCACGCGGCCTCTCGTGAACCGTCGTCGCAGCGAGCTAAGCGCAGGCCGAGGCGATCCGCACGCGCTTTCCGCCCCTGCCGCAGCGTCACCGCGACGTTTCCGCGCACGGAAAGCCGCGTCGCGCCGCCCCGGCCTCAGCCGCCCGCCTTGCGGTAGGCGTCGCGCGCGGCGTCGCGGGCCTTCGTCCGGCGGGAGACCTCCGCCTCCGCCGCTTCCCGGTCCCGCGCCTGGCGCCGCTCCAGCGCCTCGCGCGCCTCCCGCTGCGCCCGCTCGAGCTCGCGCAGCGCCGCCTGCGCGGTCTTGAGCGCGGCCTCCGCCTCGTCCAGCGCGGTGCGGTCCGGGGGCGGCGCGGGCTTGGTGGCGGGAGCCTGGCCCCCGCGCCTGCGGGGCGGCGGCTTGGCGGCCGCGACCAGCGCCTCCGCCGAGCCGACCGGGCGCTTCAGCACCACGCCGGGCTGGGCGAGGGCGGCGGCTACGGTCTCCGGGTCGTCGACCACCCGTGCGATGCCGTGGGCGAAGTAGTCGTCGCGCGCGCCCCACGCCTGCAGCGCGGCCTTCTGGCTGGGCGCGGCGACCACGGCCTCGCTGAAGCCCGCGGCGGCGGCGTAGACCTTCAGGCGGGGCGTTCGGGCCATGGTGCGTCTCCCGACCCCCCGAACGCGCGAGCGGCCGCCTCGCTTCAGGGGCGAAGCGCCTCGGTCGCAACCGTGGCGTGGGCTAAGGCTGTCATCGGCGCACGGCTTGCTGGGCCCGCGCCCGATGTGCCGTTCGGGATCAGACGCATGACCATGCCGTTGTCCGCCAAGCTGGGCGCCGTCGCCGCCGCGGCCCTCGCCCTGGGCGCGCCCGCGCTGGCCGGCCAGCCCTACGCCTCCGAGGGGGACGCGCCGCCCCACGGCCGTCCGGGCCAGTGCTTCCAGCGGGTCGAGCGGCCGCCGCTCACCGAGACGGTCGCCGAGCAGGTGGTCGACCAGCCGGCGCGCACGGTCACCCACGTCATCCCCGCCCAGACCCGCTGGGAGGACCGGCGCGTGCTCGTCTCCCCCGGCCGGGTGGACGAACGGCTCGTGCCGGAGGTCGGGCACGACGTGACCGAGACGGTCGTGGTGCGTCCCCCCTCCATGCGCACCGAGGTGATCCCCGCCGTCTGCGACACGGTGCCGGTGCAGGTGCTGATCCGCCCCGCCCGCACCTACTGGAAACGCACCTGGGGGCCGACGGGCGAGACCCTGTGCCTCGTCACCGATCCCCCGGTCTGGGGCGTGCAGATGCAGAGCGTGGTGCGCGTTCCCGCCCGCGCGGTGCAGACGCCGATCCCCGGCGAGACCCGCACCGTCGTGCGCCACGTGGTGGACGTCCCGGCCCATGTGGAGCGGCGCGAGGTCCAGCCCCTCTACCGCGTCGACCACGTCCAGGTGACCGTCGTTCCCGAGCGCGTGGAGACCGAGACGGCGCCCGCCACCTACCGCACCGTCACGCGCCAGCGGCTGGTTCGTCCCGGCGGGTCGGAATGGCGCGAGGTCGGCTGCGCGCCGCCGCCGCCGTGCCGCGCCTGCGAGGCGCCGCCTCCGCCTTCGCCTTGCGCCACCTGCCTGCCGCCGCCCGCCGACGACGGGGAGGTCGCGGCGCCGCCCGCGCGTCCATCGCCGGAGGCGCCTCGTCACCGGCGCCACGAGCGGTGGACGCGCGGACCCGTCGCCACCGGCCGCGGGCCCGCCAACATGACCGCGCAGATCCAGACGGCGCTGCGCAAGCGCGGCTACTACAAGGGTCCGGTGGACGGCCTCTACACGGCCGAGACGGGCGCGGCGCTGCAGGCGTTCGAGCACGCCCAGGGGCTGCCTTCCGGGCCTCCCACCCCCGCCGTCGCCCGCGCGCTGGGCGTCTACTGAGGCGACGTCCCCCGCCCCCGCTTCCCATCTTCCGTCCGGACGGCCTGGATGTTCCGGCCGTGGCGGGGGCTTCGGCCTCGCCTATGTTGAGCCGATGCGCGCCTTCGCCACCCTCCTCGACCGCATCCAGCTGACGAACGCGCGCAACACCAAGCTGCGGCTGGTGCGCGACTACCTGAAGACCGCGCCCGATCCCGAACGGGGCTGGGCGCTGGCGGCGCTGACCGGCGACCTCAGCTTCGATGCGGCCAAGCCGAACATGATCCGCAAGCTGATCGAGGCCCGGATGGACCCGGTGCTGTTCCGCTGGTCCTACGATTTCGTGGGCGACCTGGCCGAGACGGTGGCGCTGACCTGGCCCGCGCGCCACGGCTCCAACCGTCAGCCGGAGCTGGACGAGGTGGTCGACACGCTCCGCGCCAGCCACCGACACGCCACGCCCGCCCTGATCGAAGGCTGGCTCGACGCCTTGGACGCGGAGGGGCGCTGGGCCTTGCTCAAGCTCCTCACCCGCGAGCTGCGCGTGGGGCTCTCCGCCCGGCTGGCCAAGCAGGCGGCCGCCGACCTCGCGCCGCTCTACGGCCACGAGGTCTCGGTCAGCGACATCGAGGAGGTGTGGCACGCTGTCGAGCCGCCGTACGGCGAGCTGTTCGCGTGGCTCGAGGGGAGGGGGCCGCGCCCCGACCCCGACAAGCCGGGCCGCTTCCGCCCCGTCATGCTGGCCCAGCCGATCGACGACGCGGACTTCGCCAAGCTCAACCCCGCCGACTACGCCGCGGAGTGGAAGTGGGACGGCATCCGCGTGCAGGCGGTGCGCGAGGGCGGCGTGTGCCGGATGTGGAGCCGCACCGGGGACGAGATCTCCGGCGCCTTCCCCGATCTCGTGGCCGCGTTCGACTTCGAAGGCGCGATCGACGGCGAGCTCCTGGTCATGCGGCCGGACGAGGCCGGGCGCCTGAGGGTCGCTCCCTTCGGCGACATGCAGCAGCGGCTGAACCGCAAGACGGTCGACGCCAAGACCATGGCCGCCTTCCCCGCCGCGATCCGCGCCTACGACCTGCTCAGCGAGGACGGCGAGGACCTGCGCCCGCTCACCTTCCGCGAGCGCCGGGCGCGGCTGGAGGCGTTCGTGGCGGCGCACGGCGGGGCGCGGCTGGACCTGTCGCCGCTGGTGCCGTTCGACGATTGGGAGGCGCTGTCCGCTGTCCGCGCCGACCCGCCGGAGGGCGACCCCGCCGCCGCCGAGGGGTTGATGCTGAAGCGGTGGGACAGCGTCTACGAGCAGGGCCGGCCAAAGGGCCCCTGGTTCAAATGGAAGCGCGACCCTCTGCTGGTCGACGCGGTGCTGATGTACGCCCAGCGCGGGCACGGCAAGCGCTCCAGCTTCTACAGCGACTACACCTTCGGGGTGTGGACCGACGAGGGGCTCACCCCCGTGGGCAAGGCCTACTTCGGCTTCACCGACGAGGAGCTGAAGCAGATCGACAAGTTCGTGCGCGACCACACGGTGGAGCGGTTCGGTCCCGTGCGGGCGGTGCGCGCCGACCGCGGCTTCGGCCTGGTGTTCGAGGTCGCGTTCGAGGGGCTGCAGCGCTCGCCCCGGCACAAGTCGGGGGTCGCCATGCGCTTTCCCCGGATCAACCGCATCCGCTGGGACAAGCCCGCGGGCGAGGCGGACCGCATCGAGGCGCTCGAAGCTATGCTGGAGGCGATGGAAGCCGGGCGGGCGGCGTCGTGAGGGGCCGGGTCAGATCCAGCGCGCGACCGCTTCGCCGACGGCGACCCAGAACCCGAGCGTAGCGCCAAGCGCGACCAGCAGTCGCCAGTTCACCCGCGTGGGCGCCGGCGGCGCGAAGGCCTGGGCCTGATCGACCGGGTTCAGCAGAGCCATCGACGCCACCTCCCACTCGCCGAATACGCGAGTCGCTGAAGTTAGCTAACGCTCAGGCGTTAAATTAGTGCATCCGGTTGTGAGCCGAACAGTTAATTTGACGGTTTCGTCAAATCCAAGCTCAAGCTCCGGCGGCGCGCGCCAGTGCTCCCACCGATAGGATCACGAGCGCCCACAGGGCGGCGGGCGCGACGACCATGATCGCCAGACGAACGGCGCGGGGATAGGGCGGGGGCGCGTCCGTCTCGATGAAGCTCGCCTGCAGGCGCGCCAGGTGTTCGTGCACCGGGCTGTCGACGGCGGTCGCGTCCAGCCCCGCGAGCGCGGGGCGCGGGACGGCCCTGGCTGCGACCGGCCTGTCGTGCTCGAGCTTGCGCCGCGCGCCCATGTCGTTCCCCCGTGGTCGTCCGACCTTACGGAGCGAGACCTAACGGCGGCTTCGCGAACGCGGTTTACGAAGTGCTGCGCCGCCGGGGGGCGTCCCTGCGCGCGAAAGGTTCGTTCACCACGCTTCCATACCCCGCCTCAACGCTGTCGGGACCATGTTCGGCGCCGAGCTTCCGCCGTCCGCGGGAGCGGAGATGGAGCGCGCCGCTTGGCCCTCTTGCACAGCCTCGACGTCGCGGAGCCGCTTGCTCCGTCGGGGCCGCCGGGCGAGCCGCCGCGTCTTTCGGTCGTCGCCCCCGCCGACCGCCGCCGCATCCGCGCGCAGGACATGTACCGTCTCTACGCGGGGGAGCTCGAGCAGTTGATGCGCCGCCGGTCCGGCGACGGGCCGCGGCTGATCGTGACGCCCAACCTCGACCACCTGCGCCTCCTCAGCGGCAGCCGCGCGCTGCGGCGGGCCTACGCCGAGGCCGACATCGTGCTCAACGACAGCCGCTTCCTGGACCGCGCGGTGTTCCGCGCGCGCGCCAAGTGCCTGCCGGGGTCGGAACTCGCGCCCGAGATCCTGGCCGCCGCGCCGGCGGGGACGCGCTTCTTCGTGGTGGGCGCCTCGCCCGGGCTGGAGCGCTGGGCCGCCACGGCCTTCCCGCAGCTCGTCTTCCGCTTCGTCGAGCCCAGCCGGGGCTACATCAAGCGCCTGGCCGAGCGGCGGACCGTCGTCGAGCAGGCGCGCGCCTTCCGCCCCCGGCACATCTTCGTCTGCACCGGGGCCCCGCAGAGCGAGATCATGGGCGCGCAGCTGAAGCGCGGGCTCGACCACGCCTGCGACATCCTCTGCTGCGGCGGCGCGCTCCAGTTCCTGGCGGGCGAGAAGCGGCGGGCGCCGCGCTGGATGCGGGCGCTGTCGATCGAATGGCTGTGGCGGTTCGCGGGCGAGGCGCACACGCGCGGCCGCTACCTCGCCGACGTGCGCTTCCTGGCGCTCCACTCCGCCCCCCTGCTGCGCCTGCGGCGGCAGGCCACGTCCCGTTTGCGCAGCTTCGGCCTGGCGACGCCGGAGGACGGCGCGCCCCGCCGCCGGGCCTAGCCCGCCCTCGCCTGCAGGAAGGAGACCGCGTCCGCCTCCAGCCGGGCGGCGGTGAGCACGCCGGTGGCGTAGGCGCCGGTGTCCACCCCGATGCGGACCGGCGAGGCGTAGGGCTCGTCCTCCGGCGTATGGCCATGGACCACCACGCGCTCCAGCGGCCGTCCGTGCTCGAGGAAGGGCGAGCGGATCATCAGCAGGTCCTCGGGCGCCTGCCGCTCAATGGCGACGCCCGGCCGAACGCCGGCGTGGGCGAAGAGGTAGCCCCCCACCATCAGGCTCAAGGGCAGGCCGTTCAGGAAGTCCAGGTGCGCGCGCGGCAGGGCGTCGGCGAAGGCTTGGCGCGCCTCCTCCCACTCGAGCTGGGGCGCATTCGGCGGCGGCGCGGCCACGCCGTAGGACCGCATCGTCGCGTCGCCGCCCCAGGTCGCCCAGACGGGGCCGGTGTCGACGTCCATTAGGAAGCCCAGCATGGCCGCCTCGTGGTTGCCGCGCAGGGCCTCCACCTCCACCGACGGCTCCCGCTCGAAGGCGAGGAGGGCGTCGATCACCCCGCGCGAGTCGGGGCCGCGGTCCACGTAGTCGCCGACCAGCACCACGAGGGGGCGCTCGGCCGGGGCGTGCGCCTCGACGTCGGCCAGGATCGCGGCGGTCAGCGTCTGGAAAAGGTCCAGGCGGCCGTGGACGTCGCCGATGGCGTAGACGACGCGGCCCTCGGTCATGTCGGCGGGCGCGACCGGCGGGAGCGGCCCGGCCGGCGCCGGCTGCAGGCCCGGCCAGCGCACGCTCAGGCCTTCGGCGCGCGGTGCGGCGCGAGGCGGCGGAGCGGCGCGTAACGCTCCCGCAGCCACGCCTGCGCGGGAACCTCGACGCCGTGGAAGCTCGCCGCCGCCAGCGCGGTCGCGAACGCCGTGGCGGCGGCGAAGGCCAGGAGGTCCGGCCAGTGGAGCGTCGCCGTCAGCCAGCCGATCAGCGCCACGCCCAGGTTCTGGTGCAGCAGGTACAGGCTGTAGGAGATGCGCCCGAGGTAGGGCAGCGGCCCCCAGGGCAGCCGCACATGGCGCAGGAGCAGCACGGCCAGCGCGGCGGTGAGCCCCAGCACATAGGCGTGGCCCAGGAGCGAAGGCGCGCCGTTCACCTCGATGTCGCGCCAGTGGGCCGCATAGAGCGCGGCGGCGGCCAGCGCGCACCACAGGGCCGGCCAGTGGTTCCGCTCGAACGCCGCGAACCACAGCGCGACGCCCGCCAGGAAGAAGCCCATGTAGGGGGAGATGAGCACCGCCACCGCCAGTCCATGGCCGTGGGGCAGGAACTCCAGCACGGTCCCGATCGCCCCGACGCCGATCAGCCCGATCCAGAACCGTCCCTTCAGCGTCCAGAAGGCGAGCGCGATCCAGAGGTAGAACTTCACCTCGACCGCGAGGCTCCAGTACACGCCGTCCACGAACTGGCCGCCCAGGTTGGTCGGGATCATGGTCAGGGTCAGCAGGAAGTCCTTGAACGTCACCTGCAAAGCGGGTGGTCCCAGCAAGCGCATCGCCAGGAAGGTCACCACCGCCGCGACGACCAGCGCCGGATAGAGGCGGGAGAAGCGGCGGAAGGCGAACTCCAGCACTTCGCGGGACTTCAGCAGCGTCATCGCGATCACCACGCCGGAGATCACGAAGAAGACGTGCACCCCGTACTTCCCCACCTGCAGCAGCGGGGAATACAGGTGGCTGTAGTGCGTCAGGTCCGGGCCGCTGTAGTTCGGCGTCCAGCGCAGCAGGTAGTGGAAGACCAGGACCGAGAAGATCAGGATGGCGCGGAAGGCGTCGATGACGTCGTTCCGGCCCCCTTCGGCGGACCGGACCGCGGCGGCTCCCACGCCCTCAGCCCTCTCGGAAGGCGCTGCTGAAGGCCGCCTGCACCGGCTGGAGCAGGTACTGCAGCATGGTGCGCGCGCCGCCGTCGACCATGATCTCCGCCGGCATGCCGGGCGTCAGCACCTGGTCGCCGAGCTTCTTGCGCTCGGCCGGCGTCACCGTCGCGCGGACCTCGTAGTAGCGCTGCCCGGTCTTCTGGTCGGTCAGTGCGTCGGCCGAGACGTAGGAGACCTTGGCGTCGAGCTGGGGCGTGGTCTGCACGTTCAGCCCTGAAAACTTGATGTGCGCCTTCTGGCCGACCTTGATGTTCTCGACGTCGTTGGGGCGCAGCTTGCCGGTCACCTCCAGGTCGGCGGTGGGCACGATGTCGAGCACGGGCTCGCCCGGCTTGATCACCCCGCCGACGGTGGCGATGTGGCGTTCCAGCACGATACCGTCGACCGGACTCTTGATGACGGTGCGGGAGAGCACCTGCGCCTGGTCCGCCATCTTCTCCTGCAGCTGCAGCGTCTCGGTGATGACGTCGGACAGGCGCTTGGACGACTCCTGGCGGCTCTGCGCGTCGATCTGCACCGCCTGCATGCGCTTCTCGCCCATCATGGTGTGGGCCTGGCTGATCTGCGCCTGGGTGGAGCCCAGCGAGCCTTCGAGGTTGGCCTGGTTGCGTTGCAGCTCCAGGAGGCGGGTCTTGGGCGCGAAGCCCTGCTTGTAGAGCCCCTCGACGCCCTTGGCCTCCTCGGCGATCAGCTTGTCCTGGCTGGCGATGCTCTGGGTCTGGGCGTTCAGGCCGGTGACCTGGTCGCCCAGGCTGGCGACCTGTTGGGTCAGCACCGCCTTCTGCGCGGAGCGGCCGTTGCGACGGTCGGCCAGCACCTTGGTCTCGGCCATCATGACGCTCTTCACGGCCGGGTCGTCCTTGTTGTCCAGGAGCTCCTTGGGCCACACCAGGGGCGCGCCGGAGATGTCGGCCTCCAGCATCGCGCGCTCGCCCAGGTGGTCGAGGTACTGCTGGCGCACGACGTTGTACTGGGCCTTGGCCAGGGCGTCGTCGAGCACGACCAGCACCTGCCCGGCCTTCACGTGCTCGCCTTCCTTGACGTTGAGGGTGCGAATGATGCCGCCGTCTAGGTGCTGGATCACCTGGCGCGCGCTCTGGGTGGAGACCGCGCCGTTGGCGTTCACGCCTCGGTTCAGCGGGGCGAAGGCGGTCCACCCGAAGATGGCGGCGATCGTCACCGCCATGACGATCCACACGACGCGCAGGAGCTTGCCGCCGGCCAGCGGCTCGCTGTCGCTCAGGTGCGCGTCGAGGAGCTCGTAGTTCGCCGTCGCCAGCGCGCGGCTCTCGTAGGTGGTGATGGGCGGCTTGGCCATGGGTCAGGAAGCCTTCTTGGCGGCGGTCGGCGCGGCGCTGCTTTGGCCCTGCGCCTGCGGCGGAAGCTTGACGATCGAGGGCAGCACCTCCTTCGTCGGCCCGAACTGGCGCAGCTTGCCCTGGTCCATGACGGCGATGAAATCGGCCTGCTGCACGTGGCTGGGCCGGTGGGCGACGAGGAAGATGGTCTTCTTCTGTGCGCGGAGCTCGGCGATCATGCGCCAGAACAGCTCCTCGGCCTCGCCGTCGAGCGCGGAGGTGGGCTCGTCGAGCAGGAGCAGGCGCGGGTCCCCGTAGACGGCGCGGGCCAGGCCCAGACGCTGCTTCTGCCCGCCCGACAGCGTGCCGCCGCCCTCGCCGATCTCGGTGTCGTAGCCGTCGGGCAGATCCAGGATCATCGGGTGCGCGCCGGAGAGCTTGGCGGCCTTCAGCACGCCGTCGTCGTCCACCGGACCGAAGCGGCGGATGTTCTCCGCCACCGTGCCGCGATGGAGCAGGGTGGTCTGCGGCAGGAAGCCGATGTGGGGGCCGAGCGCGTCGCGCCGCCACTGGCCGATCTCGGCCCCGTCGATGCGGATGGTGCCGGCGCTGGCGGGCGCGGCGCCGGCGATCAGGTGCAGCAGCGAGGTCTTGCCCGAGCCGGACTTGCCCACCACGCCGATCATGGCGCCGGCGGGGGCGTTGAAGCTGACGTTGTTCAGGATCACGACCCGCCGCTCGCTGTCGGCGAAGCTCACGCCCTGCAGCGAGATCAAGCCTTGCGGGGCGGGCAGGGCGGTCGGGCGCGCCTCGGCCGCGTCGGCGGCGAACACGAAGGCCTGCAGGCTGTTCAGCGCCACGCGGGCCGCCACGAACCGCCGCCAGCCGGAGATGCAGGCCTCGATCGGCCCCACCGCGCGGGCGCCGATCAGAGAGGCGGCCACGATCGAGCCGGAGGTGAGCTTCTGGTTCAGCACCAGCCAGGCCGCCAGCGCCAGCGCCATGATCTGCAGCGACAGGCGAAGGCTCCGCACGAAGGCGCTGGCGCGGGCCCCGTCGATCGACACCGCCTCGCCGAGCCGCCCGGCGTAGCGCGCGGCGAACACCCAGCGGTCCAGGAGCGCGCCGGTGAAGCCCATCGACTGGGAGGCCGGGGCGGACTGCAGCACGTCGTCGGCCAGCCGCGCCCCA
>JASLDZ010000166.1 GCA_030151985.1 Caulobacteraceae bacterium
GCGTCCCGCCCCTGGTCCGGCGTCGCGATCAGCAGGCGGCAGTTGTTGGTGCCGAGGTCCAGCGCCCCGTAGCAGGCGATCTGCGGGCCGCCGCCGCCCTGGGCGTCCCGGGCGCGGAGACTGGACGCATTCGGCCGCGCCCGGCCGTCGGACTCGTACATCGAGGCCCGGCTCCTGTCCGGGCGGTCCATGCACGAAGGCCACGCGCAAGCGGGAACCGCCACCTTGGCCGCGATGCTAGCAAGACGGGCGTAAGGTTAGAACCCCGCTCGCGAATCGGGCGCCGAGGCGCTGTCGCGCGCCGTGCGCTCACGCCGCAGCGACGTTCACGGACTGGTCACCTTACCGTCGCCACCATCGCCGGGCTGAAGGAGACTCCGAGTCCATGATCCCGCAGCTGTCGCCCCAGGTCCCTGTCGTTCCACCTGGCGCCCCGCCCGGCGTCTTCGCCCGCGAGGCGCGCTTCCGCATCGGCGAGGTGGTCAAGCACCGCCTCTTCCCGTTTCGCGGCGTGATCTTCGACGTGGACCCGGTGTTCGCCAACACCGAGGCCTGGTGGGAGGCGATCCCCGAGTCGATCCGCCCGGCGAAGGACCAGCCCTACTACCACCTGTACGCGGAGAACGCGGACGGCTGCTACACGGCCTATGTCTCCGAGCAGAACCTGCTCACCGACGACACCGGGCCGGTGAGCCACCCGCAGGCGCAGATCGACTTCCTGGGCTTCGCCGACGGGCGCTACCAGCCGAGGGCGCGCGCCGCGCACTGAAATCGCGCGGGAAAGGGAGACCGCGGGGGCTCGGGCGCGTTAGAACGCCGCCATGAGCGCCGACGGCCACGCCCCCCTCTCCCCGCCCCCGCACGCCTCCGCCGACTGGACGATCCCGCAGGGCTGGGACCGCTACACCGCCGAGGAGCACGCGACCTGGGTCACGCTCTACGAGCGGCAGGCGCAGGTGCTGCCGGGCCGCGCCTGCAAGGCCTTCCTGCACGGGCTGGAGGCGCTGGACCTGCACGGGACGGGCGTGCCCGATTTCGAGCGCCTGTCGGAGAAGCTTCGCGCGCTGACCGGCTGGAGCGTGGTGGCGGTGCCTGGGCTGGTGCCGGACGACGTCTTCTTCGACCACCTGGCCAACCGCCGGTTCCCGGCGGGCAACTTCATCCGCCGGGCCGACCAGCTCGACTACCTGCAGGAGCCCGACGTCTTCCACGACGTGTTCGGCCACGTGCCGATGCTGACCGACCCCACCTTCGCCGACTACATGGCCGCCTACGGCCGCGGCGGCCGCCGCGCGCTGGAGCTCGGGCGGCTGCACAACCTGGCGCGTCTGTACTGGTATACGGTGGAGTTCGGGCTGGTGCAGGAGGCCGAGGGCCTGCGCATCTACGGTGCGGGCATCGTGTCGTCCAAGGCGGAGAGCGTGTTCGCGCTGGAGGATCCGTCCCCCAACCGTATCGGCTTCGAGCTGGAGCGGGTGATGCGCACGCCCTACCGCATCGACGACTTCCAGCAGGTCTACTTCGTCATCCCCTCGATCGAGGAGCTGCAGAGCGTGACCCTGCGCGACTTCGCTCCCCTGTACGACCGCCTGCCCGCGCTGGCCGACATCCCGATCGCCGACATCCTGCCGGAGGACGTCGTCGTCACGCGCGGCACCCAGGCCTATGCGGCGGAGCGGCCGGGGCAGGCGACGGGCTGAGCGGCCGCCGAACTCAGGCGTCGCAGAGGCAGAAGTCGAGGCGCATGTTGGCCTTCTTCATCACGCCGGACGCCAGGGCGTAGAAGTCCTCCGCCGCCTTGTTGAGCGCGAAGCGAGCCATCACCTCGACCTTGACCAGCCCGCCGGCGTAGCCCGGCCACACGCCCCTGATCTGCCCCGTCTCCACGAACGCGATCTGGGCGTTCAGCTTGTCGCGCAGGGCGTCCAGGTGGCGCTCGTCTTCCGGCGGCTTCCAGGTGAGCGGGTCGGACACCACGATCACCGGCATCAGCGCCTGCTCGTCGAGGTAGACGTAGTCCACAAGGTCGGTCTCGAGCACGGACATCGAGTCGCTCTCCTCTTACGCACTCCCAACGATCCGGACGGGGCTGACGGTTGCAAGTCCGTCGTCGGAATGTCGTAAAAGCGAGAGTGCGCGCGAGTTCCTTAAGCAAGCATGGCCGCGGAATTCAGCAAGCTGTCAGTCTTCGCTACCGAGTGCTGACAACGAGCTCTTCGACAGTCGCGATCAGGCGGTCGATGTCTTGCGGGCGGCTGAGGCGGTGGTCGCCGTCGCGGACGAGGGTGAACACCACATCCGGCCCGCTCAGCGCCTCGGCGAAGGCCAACGCATGACGCCAGGGCACGGCCTCGTCGCGGCCGCCCTGCAGGATGCGCACGGGCGCACGCACCTCAACTGGGCCGGGCAGCAGCGTCCAGCGGGCGCCGTCCTCCATGAGCGCGCGGCTGTAGCGGGCCCCGTCTGCGGTCTCGAGGGCGCCGTCGCGATCGAGCGCGCCGCGCTGCTCCGACGTCATCGCGGGGTCGACCAAGGCGGAGGTGAAGTCCGGCGCAGGCGCGACCAACACCAGCCCGGCGATCCGCTCCGGCCGCGCTAGCGCCGCGAGCGTCGCGATCCAGCCGCCCATGGAGGAGCCGACCAGCACCAGCGGCCCTTCGGTCAGCCTGTCGATCACCGCCAGCGCGTCCTCTCGCCAGCGGGTGATCGTGCCGTCGCGATCGAAGTCGCCCGGCGTCTCGCCATGGGCGGTGAAGTCGAACCGCAGGTAGGCGCGGCCGTTCGCCTGCGCCCAGTCGGCCAGCGCCTGCGCCTTGGTCCCGGTCATGTCGGAGCGATAGCCGCCCAGCCACACCACCGTCGGACCGGCGCCTGCGACGCGCCGGAAGGCGAGGCCGCCGAGCCGGCCGCTCTCCTCAGTCGCCGACATGCTTGGTCGTCTTGCCGTTCAGCCAGTCCATCAGCGCCAGGAGCACGCCGGAGACCACGAAGGTCAGGTGTATGCCCACCATCCAGCCGAGCCTGGCGTGGTCAGGCTCAGCCCCGTGCGCCCCGCCCGCGGGCTCGGCGAGCGGCAGGAAGGCGCGCAGCAGGGCGATCGCGCTGATGGCGACGATGGAGGCGATCAGCTTCATCTTCAGGCCGGAGAAGTCGACCGTGCCCATCCAGTCCGGCCGCTCGTCGTGGCTGGCCGTGTCGATGCGGGAGACGAAGTTCTCGTAGCCTGAGAAGATCACGATCAGGAGCAGGTTGCCCGTCAGCGAAAGGTCGATCAGCGACAGCGCGAGGAGGATCACGCCCTCGGAGTCGAGCGCGCCGATCCCCTCCAGGCCGTGCCACAGCTCCTTGGCGAAGACGACCAGCACCAGGCCGAGCGCGCCCACCATGCCGACGTAGAAGGGCGCCATCAGCCAGCGGCTGGCGAACAGCCCCCGCTCCAGCGCGACCTCCAGCGCGGGCTTCTTCATCGCGTCAGGTCCGGAGCGTCGCGCCGGCCTTGGCGGCGGCGGCGACGACCTTGGCGGACAGAGCCTCGATCTCCGCCTCGCTGAGCGTGCGCTCACGAGGCTGCACCCGCACCTCCACCGCCACCGACTTGGAGCCCGCGGGCACGCCCGCGCCGCGGTAGACGTCGAACACCCGCGCCTCCTCGATAAGCGCCTTGTCGGCGCCCGCGACCGCTCGGACGAGGTCGCCCGCGGGCCGATCCTCCGGCAGCAGGAAGGCGAAGTCGCGGCTCAGCGGCATGAGCGGCGAGAGCTGAAGCGCCGGACGCGTCTTGGTCGCCTTGCGCTTGGGCTCGGGGATCGCCTCCAGCGTCAGCTCGAAGGCGTAGAGGGGGCCGGACGCGTCCAGCGCCTTGAGCACGCGCGGGTGCAGCGCGCCGAACTCCGCCAACACCGCCTTGCCGAGCTGCAGCCGCGCCGACTGCGCCGGGTGCCACCACGGGCTCGCGCTCCCCTGCACCAGCTGCAGCGAGCCGGTCGGCGCGCCCAGTTCGTCGAGCAGGGCCAGAAGGTCGGACTTCAGCGTGAGCAGGGGCGAACCGTCCCCGCCCTGCCAATCGCGCGGAGGACGCGGGGCGAGCAGGGCCGCGACGGTGGTGGACTGGTCCTGCGGGCGGTCGCCCTTGAACACCGGGCCGATCTCGAACAGCGCCACGTCGGGGAAGCCGCGGTCGGCGTTGCGCCGCGCCGCCTCGATCAGGCCGGGCAGCGCGCTCGGGCGCATGCAGTCGAGCTCCGACGCGATCGGGTTGGCGAGCACCAGGCTCGCGTCGCCGCCGCCGAACAGCTCGGCCGCCTTGCGCGAGGTGAAGGACCAGCCGACCGTCTCCGCCCAGCCCATCGCCGCCAGCGCCCGCCGCGCGGTGCGGGCGCGCGACTGGCGGACGTTCAGCACCCCCGCGCCGCGCACCCCGGCCTCCGGCAAAGGCGTGGAGGGAAGCGCCGCGTAGCCCTCGATCCGCGCCACCTCCTCCACGAGGTCGGCCGGGCCGTCGACGTCGCGCCGCCAGGTGGGGGGCGTGACGGTCCAGAAGCCGCCGGAGCGGCCCGCGTCGTCCGCCCCGCCGCCGGCGTCCACTTGGAAGCCAAGCGCCTGCAAGATCTCTCGCGAGCGGGCGGCCGGGATGGAGAGGCCGGACAGCCGCTTCACGTAGTTTGGGTCGAACGGCATGGGCGGCGGGGGCGGCGGGAGGGCGCCCGCCTCCACCACGTCGGACGGCTCGCCGCCGCACAGCTCCAGGATCATGGCGGTGGCCAGCTCCAGGCCGGGCCGAACGAAGCCGGTGTCGACGCCGCGGGCGAAGCGGTACTGCGCGTCGGAGAACAGGCTGATCGCCCTCCCCGTCTCGGCGGTGCGGATCGGGTCGAAGTAGGCGGCTTCGATGAAGACGTCGGTGGTCTCATTCGAGCAGCCGGTGGACTGGCCGCCCATCACCCCGCCGAGGTCGATGGGCCGTTCGCCGCCCGCGTCGGCGATCACGCACATGGCGGGGGTGAGGTCGTAGCGCTTGCCGTCGAGCGCGATCAGGTGCTCGTCGCCGGCCTCGCCATGCTGCCCGTGGCGCACCACCAGCGTGTCGCCGACGAGGTGGCCGGCGTCGTAGACGTGCAGCGGCCGGGCGCGGTCGAGCGTCAGGAAGTTGGTGACGTCCACCAGCGCGTTGATCGGGCGCAGGCCGACCGAGGTCAGCCGCTCCTGCAGCCACGCCGGAGACGGGCCGTTCCGCACGCCCCGGATCAGCCGGCCGGCGAAGTAGGGGCAGGCGTCCGGCGCCGTGATCTCGATCTTGATGGGACACGGGAAGGCGCCCACGACCGGCGTCACCGGCTTAGCCTTGAACCGTCCCGCCGCGGCGGCGGCGAGGTCGCGGGCGATGCCCTGCACGCCCAGCCAGTCCGGCCGGTTGGGCGTCACCTCGAAGTCGATCACCGGCTCCAGGCCGAAGACTGTCGCTGCAGGGGCGCCGACGGCCAGATCGTCGGACAGCTCGAGGATGCCCTCC
>JASLDZ010000171.1 GCA_030151985.1 Caulobacteraceae bacterium
GGCCCGCAGCCCATGGTGCTGCGGGCCCAGCGCGAGAAGGCCGAGGATCGCGCCGCAGACCAGCACCTTGTCGCCGATGGGATCGAGGATGGCGCCCCAGACGCTGACCGCGTTCAGCCGCCGGGCCAGCCAGCCGTCGAAGAAGTCGGTCACTGCGGCGACCACGAAGGCGTAGATCGCCCAGCGCTCCAGCGCGAACTGGAGGTCCGGCGAGAGCTTGTCGGTGAGATAGGGCACCGACCCGGCCGCCGCGGCGAGCGCCACGAACATGAAGAGCGCCAGCACCAGGCGCAGCGACGTGAGGATGTTCGGCAGGGCTTTCATCGCACGCACCTTGGCAAGCTGGGCGGCACGGTCAACGCGCGAAGCGGCCTAGGGGCGCCGAAGCGCCCCGCTCAGCCGCCGAAGATGCGTCCGAGAATGCGGCTGACGAAGCCGCTGAAGCCGCCCTCATCCGGGGCCGGCGCGGGCCGCGGCGGCGGGCGCACCCGCTCGACCAGCCCCGCGTCGAGCGCCTGACCGACGAAGTCGCGCCAGATCTCCGCCGGCAGGCCGCCGCCCGTGACGCCGTTCATCGGCGAGTGATCGTCGTTGCCGACCCAGACCCCGACCACGATATCGCCGGTGAACCCCACGAAAACCGCGTCGCGATGCTCCTGGGTGGTCCCGGTCTTGCCGAAGACCGGCTGGCCAAGCCGCGCCGCCCGCCCCGTTCCGTCCTGAACCACCGCGCCCAGCAGATCGAGCAGTTCGTCGCGCTCATAGCCGGCCAGCGGCTGCCCAGGCGGCGGCGGGTTCTTCGGATCGCGGATCGCGAAGGCGTAGACCGGCGCATGGCCGGCGGCCACGCCGGCGTAGGCGGAGGTGAGCTCGAGCAGCGTCATCTCCGAGGTGCCGAGCGGCAGGGTGGCGTCGTTGACGAGCGGACTGGTGACCCCAAGGTCGTGAGCGGCTTGGATGATGCGGCCCCGCCCGACGTTCTGCGCGAGCCGAACGGCGGCGATGTTGCTGGACTGGGCGAAGGCCTGTCGGAGGCTGAGCACTCCGCCGGAGTCGCGCTCGTAGTTGCGCGGCGACCAGCCGTGGACCGTGATTGGCGCGTCGGACACCATCGAGTCCGGCCGCGCCCCGTCGCGGATCGCCGCGTCGTAGACGAACAGCTTGAAGGCCGAGCCCATCTGGCGACGGGCCTGCACCGCGCGGTTGAACTGGCTGGCCCGATAGTCGCGGCCGCCGACCATGGCCACCACCGCTCCGTCCCGCCGCATGGCGACCAGCGCGGCCTGGGTCGCGCCCTGCCGGCGGCCAGGTCCCTCCAGCCAGGCGCGGACGACATGCTCGGCGCGTCGCTGAAGGCGCATGTCGAGCGTGGTGCGGACGGTGACCTGACCGTATTGCGCGTCGAGGTTCTGGCGCACCTGCGGCGCGGCCCAGTCGGCGAAGTAGCCGCCGGTCGGCAGCGGGGCGACGGGATGGAGGCGGACCCGCGCCCGCCGCGCCTGGACGGCGCTGATCGCCTTGTTGTCGACCATGGCTCCGAGCACCACCTGCTCGCGCCGGGCGGCGGCGTCAGGATGGGTGAACGGGTCGAGGGCGGACGGCGCCTTGACGAGGCCCGCGAGCATGGCCGCCTCGCCGACGCTGAGCTCTTCTGGCTCCTTGCCGAAGTAGTGGTGGGCGGCCGCGCGCAACCCGAACACGCCGTCGCCGAAATAGACGCTGGAGAGGTAGCGGGAGAGGATCTCCTTCTTGTTCAGCCGCGCCTCGAGCCAGAGCGCGATGAACACCTCCTGGATCTTGCGGCGGAAGGTGCGGTCGGGCGTCAGGAAGGCGGTCTTGGCCAGCTGCTGGGTGATGGTGCTGCCGCCCTGCCGAACGTGGCCGTGCCGCAGGTTCGTCAGTGTGGCCCGGGCCACCCCGATCAGGTCGATGCCGAAGTGATGATAGAACCGCCGGTCCTCGATCGAGACGAAGGCGGCGGGGATGTGGGCCGGCAGGTCGTCGACGCTGACCGGCGCTTCCTTGATCGCGCCGCGCCTGGCGAACGGATGGCCGTCGGCGCTGACCAGCACGAGCGCCGGGCTGGGCAGCGGGTCGAGCGCGCGAGAGACCGGCAGGCTCCAGCTCAGCCAGGCGATCAGGATGACCAGCACGGCGGCGCTCGCGGCGACCGCGATCAGCGCGCGGCGAAGCGTCCAGAACCGCGACCGCGCCGGCGGCGGCGGGAGCTCGGCCTGGCTGGCGGTCTCCGGCGACCAGCCCTCGGCGGTGACGCCCGGATCGAAATCCGGGTCCTCGCCCCAGAGGGGCTTTCGCCCCGGCGCGCCCACGTCGTTCATGGCGGATCGAGTTTCCGGAGACCAGTTGCAGGCGCACCATAGGCCGCGAGATCGGAACAGGAAAATGCGCTGTGGCGTCGCCCCGCTGGGCGGCTATCCTGCTGCGGGGCGATGACGACGAGTACGGAGAGTTGACCGTGCGGACCACCGCCCTCTGCGCTGCAGCTGTTCTTAGCCTCGGCGCCGCCGCCGCCCCGCCGGCCCGCGCCCAGCTCCTGCAGTCCTGGCGCGCCTGCGTCGGGGCCGACACCGAAGGCGCGCTGGCGCAAATCAACGGCTGCTCGGGGGTGATCGAGTCCAACCGCGAGATCCCGCCGCACATGGCCGTGGCGTTCCATAACCGCGGCGTCGTCTTCCAGGACCAGGGCGCGCAGGCACGCGCGATCGCCGACTATCAGGAGGCGGTGCGGCTCGACCCCAAGCTCGCCGATCCCTACGCCGGGCTTGGGAGCGCCTACTATGAGCACGGGGAGCTCGCTCACGCGCAGGCCGCCTACGATCGGGCGATCCGGCTGCGCCCGACC
Organism: Caulobacteraceae bacterium; assembly: GCA_030151985.1. Taxonomy (GTDB): domain Bacteria; phylum Pseudomonadota; class Alphaproteobacteria; order Caulobacterales; family Caulobacteraceae; genus JASLDZ01. Next base: position 2,864 of record JASLDZ010000171.1, read on the forward strand.
TACCTCGAGGCGTGGCTCGGGCGGGCGGCGGTGCGCGAGGCGCAGGGCGACATGCACGGCGCGCTGCTCGCCTTCGACCAGGCGGTGGATCTCGCCCCGCTCGACACCGAGGTGCTGGCGGCGCGGGCTGGCGCCCTGGCCCGCGCCGGCGACGCCCAGCGCGCGATGGGCGACCTGAACCGGGTGCTGGCGCTGAAGCCCGATGACCCGCAGGCGCGCACCGCACGCGCGGCGCTGTCGAT
>JASLDZ010000192.1 GCA_030151985.1 Caulobacteraceae bacterium
TATGCGGCTGACACCACGGTCAATCCCTCCGACAGCCCGGTCTACTGCACCACCGTCGGGGGCGCCGTGAACTGCGTGCAAAGCCCGGCCAAGGTCCTGGATCGGAGCTGGAAGCTCGCTACTCCGACGACCGGAACAGGCTCGACGGGCCTAAACTCGGCCAAGAGCCAAATCCAAGCCTTCGAGCGCGTCGGCCTCGTCCGCACGCTCGCGGAGCCCAACCTGACGGCGGTCTCCGGCGAGTCGGGTCACTTCCTGGTGGGCGGCGAGTTCCCGGTGCCCACCAGCCAGGACGAGACCGGCCGCGTCTCCATCTCCTTCAAGCCCTACGGCGTAGGCCTCGGCTACACCCCTGTGGTGCTGAGCTCGGGACGGATTTCGCTGAAGATCTCGACCGAGGTGTCGGAGCTCACCAACGTGGGCGGCTTCACCCTGACCACGACCACGACAAACGCCTCGGGCACCCAGACCAGCGGCCCCGCACTCGTCGTGCCGGGCCTGAACGTGCGCCGGGCCGAGACGACGGTCGAGCTGCCCTCGGGCGGCGCGCTGATGATCGCCGGCCTGGTGCAGTCGCAGACCAAGCAGACGCTCGACTCCCTGCCGGGCCTAATGCAGCTGCCGATCCTCGGCTCGCTGTTCCGCAGCAGAGACTTCCAGAACAACGAGACCGAACTGGTCATCATCGTCACGCCCTACATCGTGAAGGCGGCGCGGCCGGAAGACCTGGCCACGCCGGCCGACGGGCTGAAGATCGCGTCGGACCTCGAGACCAACCTCCTCGGTCGGCTGAACACGGGCTTCGGCAAGCCCGCGGCGGCCACCGCCGGCAAGACCTATCAGGGACCGTTCGGCTATGTGGTGGACTAGGACCGCGCGCTCGGCGCTGCTCATCGTCGCATCCTCCGCCGCGCTCGCTGCGTGCGCGGGCGGCCAGACCGCACCGCGAGGAGCGATCGCGCAGATCCCCGACGCGAAGACGCCGCTTGATCAGTACGGGATCGAGGTGGGGCCCCAGAACGAAGAGCTTGCACTCGCGCCCCACGGCTACGGCCTATCCGACGCGCAGAGGGACGCTCTGGCGACCTTCGCCCGGCGCTGGCGCGAGGCCGGAACCGAAGTGGTGACGTTGACAGCCCCAACCCGCAGCGGCTGCGGCTGCGACCCGCACGCCACCGCACGCGCCGCGATCGCCACCCTGCAGGGTCTGGGCGTGCCGCCTTCGCTGCTGCGGATCGCCGACTATGACGCTGGCGGCCACGCCGACGCGCCGGTGATCGCCCGCTACACGCGCTTCGTCGCATCGACTGACGACTGCTCCGGTCGCTGGAGCAACCTCTCGTCCACCTTCGACAACGGCGTCACGGCCCACCTCGCCTGCGCCACCACGCGAAACATGGCCGCGATGATTGCCGATCCGCGCGACCTCCTGCGCCCGGCCCCCGACTCTCCCGCCGACAACGGTCGCCGCGCGGTGGTGCTCGACAAGTACCGGCAGGGCCAGATCACCTCTTCGGCCAAGGACGACCAGGCCAACGGCACGGTTTCGCAGGCGGTGCACTGAACATGACGCGAGCCCAGCCCGCCCTCGAGGATTTCGAAGCCGGCTTCGACGCCGACGACGAGTTCGCCGTCTCTCCCCCCGACCCATTCCGCGACCTGGAGGCCGCGGCCGAGCCCGCGAGCCCCGAGCTCCTGGCCGCGCTTCCGGTCGCACCCGTCTCCCCCGAGGAGCCGGAGGCGCCGCGCGACCCCTTTGCGGCCCTGGACGCCGACCCGTTCCGCGGCCTGCCCTCGCCGACCGAGCCCGCCCCCGCCGCCTTCACCGACGCGGAGCCGGAGGAGGGCCGCGGGCCGTCCCTCGCCGCCGCCGCCTTCCCGCCCTTCGAGGACGAGCCCCACGACCGGGCGGTCGCCGACGCCGAGCCCTCCGCGGTCCCCGCGCTGCTCACCGCCGAGGCCGAGGCCTTCATCGGCGGCGCCATGGTCCCGCGCATCGCGATCCACATCTACTGCGAGCGCCCCGAGACGGTGGATATCGCCGAGAAGGCCGCCGCCGACCGGCGCCTGTCGCGCGCGACCACGGTGGTGCGCACGGGCGGCCTGGCCGCGGCGCTCGACGCCTACGGCGCGGCCATCACGCCGCCGCTCATCATCGTGGAGAGCAGCGATCCGGCCGACACGCTGCTGGCCGGCCTCGACCGGCTGGCCGAAGCCTGCGACGCGGGCACCAAGGTGGTGGTCATCGGCCGCGCCAACGACATCGGCCTCTACCGCGCCCTGATGGCGCGGGGCGTCAGCGAGTACCTGGTGCCGCCGTTCGGCCCGCTGCAGCTGATCAAGGCGATCACCGACCTCTACTCCGACCCCGACACCGCCTTCGTGGGCCGCACGGTCGCCTTCGTGGGGGCCAAGGGCGGGGTGGGCGCCTCGACCCTGGCGCACAACTTCGCCTGGGCGATCAGCGAGCACGTGCACGCCCAGACCTGCGTCGTGGACTACGACCTCGCCTTCGGCACCGCCGGCCTCGACTTCAACCAGGATCCGCTGCAGGGCCTGCACGACGCCTTGGCCCAGCCGGACCGGGTGGACTCAACCCTGCTGGACCGGATGGCCGCCCGCTGCACCGAGCGGCTGAGCCTCTTCGCCGCTCCCGCCAGCCTGGACGAGGACTGGGACATCACCGCCGCCGCCTATGAGGAGGTGGGCCAGAAGCTGCGCTCCGCCGCGCCCTTCGTGGTGCTCGACCTGCCGCACCTGTGGTCGGCCTGGATGCGCGCCACCCTGATGGCC
>JASLDZ010000195.1 GCA_030151985.1 Caulobacteraceae bacterium
GAATTTCCGTTTATCCACAACCCTGTGCGTTAACGCATCCCCGACTCGGCTTACCGCCGTTAACCGCGGATTAAGCATACGGGCGTCTCCTCGGGCGTCCTCTGGCTCAGGGGCCGCGGAAGAAACCGGCGGAAGCGGAATGAAGCCCATGGCGATCAATCTCTCGGCGCCTCGCGCCACCGAACTGAAGCCCCGGATCGTCGTGTTCGGCGTCGGCGGGGCCGGCGGCAACGCGGTCAACAACATGATCACCTCGGGCCTCGAAGGCGTCGAGTTCGTCGTGGCCAACACCGACGCCCAGCAGCTCCAGTTCTCCAAGACCGACCGCCGCATCCAGCTCGGCGCCAGCGTCACCCAGGGCCTCGGCGCCGGGGCGCATCCCGAGGTCGGCATGAGCGCGGCCGAGGAGTCGGGCGACGAGATCGCCGAGCACCTGGACGGCGCGCACATGGTCTTCATCACCGCCGGCATGGGCGGCGGCACGGGCACGGGCGCCGCTCCGGTGATCGCCAAGGCGGCCCGGGAGCGCGGCATCCTGACCGTCGGCGTCGTCACCAAGCCCTTCACCTTCGAGGGCCGCCACCGCATGCGGCTGGCCGACGCCGGCGTGGCCGAGCTGACCCGCTACGTCGACACCCTGATCGTCATCCCCAACCAGAACCTGTTCCGCATCGCCAACGAGCGGACCACCTTCGCCGAAGCCTTCGGCATGGCCGACCAGGTGCTGCACTCGGGCGTGCGCTCGATCACCGACCTGATGGTGCTGCCGGGCCTGATCAACCTCGACTTCGCTGACGTCCGCGCGGTGATGACCGAGATGGGCAAGGCGATGATGGGCACGGGCGAGGCCGACGGTGAGGACCGCGCGCTGATGGCCGCCCAGAACGCCATCCAGAACCCGCTGCTCGACGAGGTGTCGCTGAAGGGCGCGCGCGCCGTGCTGATCAATGTCACCGGCGGCCTCGACATGACGCTGCTGGAGGTCGACGAGGCCGCCAACGCCATCTCGTCGGAGGTGGACCCCGACGCCAACATCATCTTCGGCGCGGCCTTCGATCCTTCGCTGCAGGGGCGGATCCGCGTGTCGGTGGTCGCCACCGGCATGGAGAGCGCCGCCCTGCGCGAGACGCCGCCCGTCGCCGCCGCGGCCCCGCCTCCCGCCGCGCCCGCGCCGCGCCAGCACGGCGTCGTCACCCGTCCGGCCGCGCCCAAGGCCGAGCCCGTCGCGGCGACCCCCGCGTGGCCCGAACCCGCCCAGGCGCGGGCGGCGGAGCCAGTCGTCGCGGCGGCCCCCACCAAGATCGTCGACGACTCGGTGCTCGAAGACGAGGGCGAACTCTTCCCCGTCTCGCACCGGGGTCCCGGCGTCAGCGGCGGGCCGAAGAGCTACAGCCGGCCCGGCGCCCCGCCCCTTCCCGACCCGCGCCAGGCGCCCGAGCCGCGCCGCGGCGGCCTGCTCAGCCTGTTCGGCGGCGGCGGGCACCAGCGACAGCGCTACGAGCCGGCTCATGCCGCTCCGGCCGCCGCTCCCGCGCCCCGCACCGCCGCCCAGGCCGGGGGAGCCAACGCGGCGCAGGCGATCGAAGCCGAGCCGCTGGACGCCGCCGACGACCTCGACATCCCGTCCTTCCTGCGCCGTCTGGCGAACTGATCCGCCCGCCGTGCAGACTTCGCGGTTCACGCCGCGAAGTCTTGCCCGGTGAAGTCACTGTTGCACGAACGACACGTTACATCCCGCAACATGTGTTGTTTTGCCAACTAACAGCCCAGCTCTTAGGTGATCTGGCGGGGCGAGCTTAAAAGACGGCGACGGCAAGAACGTCGCCTCGTCGCCCGGGGATCGCGCACCACATGGCTTTCGACAGTCTCTCGGCCGCGCCGGTGCAGCATACCCTCGCTTCCCCGGTCACGTGCGAGGGCGTGGGGCTGCACAGCGGGGCGCCCGTACGTTTGGTGCTGAAGCCCGCTCCCGCGGACACGGGCGTGGGCTTCGTCCGGCTCGACCTCGCCGGCCCCGACAACCGCATCGCCGTCACGCCGCGCGCGGTGGTCGACACCCGCCTGCACACCGAGATCGCCAACGCGGCGGGCGTGCGCGTGCTCACCATCGAGCACCTGATGGCGGCGTTCGCGGGGCTGGGCGTCGACAACGTGACCGTTGAGCTGGACGGGCCGGAACTCCCGATCATGGACGGGTCCGCCGAGCCCTTCGTCGAGCTGATCGACCTCGCGGGCCTGCGCGCCCAGGACGCCCCCCGCCGCTGGATCGAGGTCCTGCATCCCCTCGTCGTGACCGACGGCGACAAGCGGGCGGCCCTCCTGCCCGCGGCCGCCGACGCGCCCCACGGGCTGGAGCTCGACGTCGAGATCGACTTCGCTTCCGCCGCGATCGGCCGGCAACGGCTGCGGACGGTCGTCACGCCGTCCGGCTTCCGCAGGGAGCTCGCCCCCGCACGCACCTTCGGCTTCGTGAAGGACGTGGAGGCGCTGCGGGCGGGCGGCCTGGCGCGCGGCGGCGGGCTGGAGAACGCGGTGGTCGTGGACGGAGGGCGGGTCCTGAACCCCCACGGCCTGCGCTTCGCGGACGAGTTCGTGCGGCACAAGGCGCTGGACCTCCTGGGCGACCTCTATGTGCTCGGCCTGCCGATCGTCGGTCGGGTGGAGGCGGTGCGGCCCGGCCACGCCGTGAACAACGCCCTCGCCCGGGCGCTGGCGACGCAGCCGGGGGCGTGGCGGGTCTGCGGCTCGGCGATGGAGTTCGCCCGCGCGAGCTGAGCGACGGGCGCTGCGGCGGCCTGTCCCGCTTCCGGCGCCGCCGCGTTGGCGCCATGTTCCCTGCTCATGTAGACACGGCGGAATCGCCGCGCGCGCCGACCGCGCCGCGCCGCCAGTGAGGAAGCCGACCTTGTCCGATGTCTCCCTCCGCGCCGACGTCCGGCCGGCCCTCCTGCGTGCTTCCACGGTGGCCATGGCGGCGGCGCTCGTCGCGGCGCTCGCGCTGGGCGGCTGCGCGGGCAAGAAGAAGGCCAAGGTCGACCTCAGCTACCAGGAGCGCCCCGTGGAGCTGCTCTACGCCACCGGCGCCGCCAAGCTGGACCGCCGCCAGTGGAACGAGGCGGTCTCCTACTTCGACGAGGTCGAGCGCCAGCACCCGTATTCCGAGTGGGCCCGTCGTTCGATCCTGATGGAGGCGTTCGCCTACTACCAGGCGGACAAGTACGAGGACGCGGTGGCCGCCGCCGACCGCTTCATCTCGCTCTACCCCGGCATGCCGTCGACGGCTTACGCCTACTACCTGAAGGCGCAGTGCTGGTTCGAGCAGATCGCCGACGTGGGTCGCGACCAGGCCGCCACCGAGCAGGCGCTCGCCGCGCTGGAGGAGGTGCGTCGCCGCTATCCGCAGAGCGAGTACGCGGTCGACGCCAAGCTGAAGATCGACATGGTCCAGGACCAGCTGGCCGGCAAGGAGATGGCCGTCGGCCGCTGGTACGAGAAGCAGGACCAGCCCGTCGCGGCGCTCGGCCGCTTCAAGACGGTGATCGAC
>JASLDZ010000233.1 GCA_030151985.1 Caulobacteraceae bacterium
CTGACCGTTCTGACCGTGGACGACTCCCGCACCATGCGCGACCTGCTCAAGGCGGCGCTGGCCCGCGCCGGCTTCGCGGTGCTGCAGGCCGAGGACGGGGTGCACGGGCTGGAGGTGCTGGGCGAGGCCCGCACCGCCCCCGACGTGATCGTCACCGACATCAACATGCCCCGCATGGACGGCTTCGGCTTCATCGAGGCGGTCCGCGCCGACGCCGACCGCCGGGCGACGCCCATCCTGGTGCTCACCACCGAGAGCGACGCGGAGAAGAAGGCGCGCGCCCGCGCCGCCGGCGCCACCGGCTGGATCGTCAAGCCGTTCGACCCCGACAAGCTGGTGGACGCCGTCCGCCGCGTCGCGGCCTGAGGGAGCCCGCGCCGTGGACCCGATGGCCGCCATCCGCCAGACCTTCTTCCAGGAGTGCGAGGAAGGACTCGCCGACCTCGAAGCCGGCCTGCTCCGCATGGCGGCGGGGGAGACCGACTCCGAGACGGTCAACGCGGTCTTCCGCGCCGTGCACTCGATCAAGGGCGGGGCAGGGGCCTTCAGCCTCGACGCCCTGGTGCGCTTCGCCCACGTGTTCGAGACCGCGCTGGACGACGTGCGCGCCGGCCGCCTCGCCCCGGACGGCGCGGTCGTGGCGGTGATGCTGCGCGCCAACGACGTGCTCGCCGACCTTGTCTCCGCCGCCCGCGAGGGGGGCGAGGCGGACGCGGAGCATGTGGCCGCCGCCGTGGCCGAGCTGCAGGCGCTGGTCGGCGCGGACGGCGACGCGGCGGACGACGGCGACGACGGGATGGGCGACTTCGACTTCCAGCCAATCGCCTTCGCGGGGCTGGAGCCGGAGGAGGCCGCGGCGCCGGAACTCCCGGCCGGGCGCGTGTTCACCATCGTCTTCGCTCCCACCGCCGGGCTCTACGCCAAGGCCAACGATCCGCTGCTGCTGTTCCGCGAGCTCGCCTCGCTCGGGACGCTCGAGACCACGCTGGACGCCGGCGCGCTGCCGTCGCTCGACGCGCTGGAGCCGGAGGCCGCCTACCTGCGCTGGACGCTGCGCCTGACCACCGACGCCTGCGAGGCGCAGGTGCGCGAGGTGTTCGACTTCGTGGACGGCGACTGCGAGCTCTCCATCGTCGAGGAGGGCGCTGAAGCTCCCGCTGAGGCGCCCGCCGACGACGGCTTCGACGTCATGGCGCTTATCGCCATGGCCAAGGCTTCCGTGGAGCCGCCCGCCGCCGTCGCACCCGACGGCGCCTCGCCCGAGCCTGCGCCCCTCGCCGCCGCCTCGGCCGCCGCCGCGCCGAAGCCGGAAGCGGCCGCGCCTCCCTCCGGTCCCGCGCCCACCATCCGCGTGGACCTCGACCGGGTGGACCGGCTGATCGACCTCGTGGGCGAGCTGGTGATCAACCAGGCCATGCTCAGCCAGCGCATCGCGGAGGCGGGCCTCGCCCGCGCCTCGGCCGCGGTCATGGCGCTGGACGAGCTGGAGCACCTGACGCGCGACATCCAGGACAGCGTCATGGCCATCCGCGCCCAGCCGGTGAAGAGCGTGTTCCAGCGCATGCCGCGCCTGGTGCGCGAGACCGCCGCCATGGTCGGCAAGTCGGTGCGCCTCGTCACCGAAGGCGAGAATACCGAGGTCGACAAGACGGTGATCGAGCGCCTCACCGACCCGCTCACCCACATGATCCGCAATTCCATCGACCACGGCGTCGAGAGCCCCGAGGCGCGGCTCGCGGCGGGCAAGCCGGCGGAGGGGACGGTGCGCCTCAGCGCCCTGCACCGCTCCGGCCGCATCGTCATCGAGGTCGCCGACGACGGCGCCGGCATCAACCGTCCGCGCGTGCGCCAGATCGCCGTCGACAAAGGCCTGATCGCGCCCGAGGCGGCGATGAGCGACGAGGAGATCGACAACCTCATCTTCATGCCCGGCTTCTCGACCGCCGCCGTGATCTCCGACGTGTCGGGCCGGGGCGTGGGGATGGACGTGGTGCGCCGCTCGATTCAGGCGCTGGGCGGGCGCATCTCGATCGCGTCGCGGCCCGGCCTGGGCTCGACCTTCACGCTCAGCCTGCCACTCACGCTGGCGGTGCTGGACGGCATGGTGGTGAGCGTCGGCGACCAGACGCTGGTCGTGCCCCTGACCGCGATCGTCGAGACGCTGCAGCCCCGCTCCACCAACGTCCACCGCCTGGGCGAGGGGCGGGTGATCCACATCCGCGACTCGTATCTGCCGCTCGTCGACGTCGGCTCCGCGCTCGGCTACCCGCGCGCGCCGGACGCCGCGGGCGAGGGCGTGGCGCTGCTGGTCGAGGTGGAGGGCGGCGCCCGCGCGGCGCTCTTGGTCGACGGCATCCAGGGCCAGCGCCAGGTCGTGATCAAGAGCCTGGAGTCCAACTTCCGCCACGTGCCCGGCATCGCGGCCGCCACCATCCTGGGCGACGGCCGCGTCGCCCTGATCCTGGACGTGGACGCCGTCGTGGCCCGCGCCCGCGAGGCCGAACCCGCGCGCGACACGCCGCGCGCGCTCCCGACCGACCCCCTTCCGCTCGCTTTGGCAGGCTGACCCCATGGACCTTCCGCCCGACTCCGCGACCAAGCCGCGCGAGCTGATCGCCTTCCGCGTCGACGCGCAGGAGTTCTGCGTGGACGTGCGCTCCGTGCGCGAAATCCGCGGCTGGACGCCCGCGACCGCGCTGCCCCACACCCCCGGCTACGTCCGCGGGGTGATCAACCTGCGGGGCGCGGTGCTGCCGATCATCGACCTGGCCGCGCGCCTGGGCTTCGGCTCGGCCGAGCCGACCGCCCGCCACGTGATCGTGGTGGCCGAGATCGGAACGCAGCTCGTGGGCCTCCTGGTGGACGCGGTCTCCGACATCCTGACCGTCACCGACGACATGGTGCAGCCGACCCCCGACGTCGCCTCCGAGACCGCCAAGAGCTTCATCCGCGGCGTGATGACGGTGGAGGACCGCATGGTCAGCGTGCTGTCGCTCGACCGCGTGCTCCCCGCCGAAGCCTTCGACGCGGCGGCCTGAGCCCGCTTGCGGCCATGAGTGCGCGTTCGCAGGAGAGCCTGGTCCGGGGCGACTACGTGATGACGGCGGAGGACTTCCGCCGCATCACAGCGATGCTGCACGCCGACTCCGGCATCGTCATGAACGACGGCAAGGCGACGCTGGTCTACTCGCGCCTCGCGAAGCGCCTGCGCAGCCTCGGGCTGGAGAGCTTCCGCGACTACTGCGCGCTCGTGGCCGGGGCGGACGGCGTGGACGAGCGCCAGCGCATGCTGTCGGCGCTGACCACCAACCTGACGCGTTTCTTCCGCGAGCCGCACCACTTCGAGCACCTGCGCACCCGCGTGCTGCCTCCCCTGATCGCCGCGCTGCGGCAGGGGGGCCGCGCCCGCATCTGGTCGGCCGGCTGCTCGAACGGCGCGGAGCCCCACTCGATCGCGCTGACCCTGCTGCAGGCCTTCCCGGAGGCCGCCGACTACGACGTGAAGGTGCTGGCCACCGACATCGACGACCGCATGGTCGCCTTCGCCCGCGAGGGCCTCTACGACGCCGAGCAGGTCAAGCCCGTGCCCGCCGCCCTGCGCGACCGCTGGATGGAGCGCGAGGAGGACGGCTGGCGCGCCGGCCCGCAGATGCGCCGCCTGATCGCCTTCCGCGAGCTGAACCTGATCGGCGCCTGGCCGATGGCGGGCAAGTTCGACGCCGTCTTCTGCCGCAACGTGGCGATCTACTTCGACGAGCCGACGCAGAGCGAGCTGTGGCGGCGGTTCGCGGGCGTGCTGCAGCCGGGCGCCCGGCTCTACATCGGGCACTCCGAGCGGCTGTCGGGCGAGGCCGCCTCGCGGCTGACCAGCGACGGGGTGACCACCTACGCGCTCAACGGAGCCGCGCGATGATCCGGGTGCTGGTGGTCGACGACAGCGCCTCCATGCGGGCGCTGATCGGCGCGGTGCTGGAGCCCGAGCCCGGCATCGCGGTGGTGGGCGAGGCGGCCGACCCGATCGAGGCCCGCGCCGCGATCAAGGCGCTGAACCCCGACGTGGTGACGCTCGACGTCGAGATGCCGAACATGAACGGCCTCGACTTCCTCGAGAAGATCATGCGCCTGCGACCCACGCCGGTGGTGATGTGCTCGACCCTCACCCAGCGCGGCGGCGAGGCGGCGCTGAAGGCGCTGGAGCTCGGCGCGGTGGACTGCGTGGGAAAGCCGACCGGCCCCGTCGGCGACTTCGACCGCCTCGCCGACAAGGTGCGCGCCGCGGCGAGCGCCCGCCTGCGGCCGCCCGGCGACGCGCCGGCGCCCTCCGCCCGGCCCGAGGGCGCCTTCGCCTGGAATGGCAAGGTGGTGGCGATCGGCTCCTCCACCGGAGGCGTCGAGGCGCTGATCCAGGTGCTGCAGGGCTTTCCCGCCGACGGACCGCCCACGGTGGTCACCCAGCACATGCCCGCGACCTTCACCAAGACCTTCGCCGCCCGGCTCGACCGCCTGTGCGCGCCCAAGGTGGAGGAGGCGACGGACGGCGCGCCGCTGAAGCCCGGCCGCATCTACCTCGCCCCCGGCGGCGAGGCGCACCTGAAGGTCGAGGGCGTCGGCGCGCTCCGCTGCCGGCTGGAGGCCTCGGGGCCGGTGAACGGTCACCGCCCCTCCGTCGACGTGCTGTTCGAGAGCGTCGCGCGCTGCGCCGGCGCTAAGGCGGTGGGCGCGATCCTGACCGGCATGGGCCGCGACGGCGCCGCGGGCCTTCTCGCCATGCGCGAGGCGGGCGCCCGCACGCTCGGCCAGGACGAGGGCAGCTGCGTCGTCTACGGCATGCCCAAGGCTGCGTTCGAGCTGGGCGCGGTGGAGCGTCAGGCGCCCCTCGCCCGCCTCACCCACCACATCCTCAACCTCACGCGCGCCACCCCGAAGGACGCCTGACGATGCCCGTCGCCTCCCGCCTCACCGCGCTCGTCGTGGACGACCAGTCGACCATCCGCCAGCTCGTGCGCCAGGGTCTGGCCACCATCGGCTTCGGCGAGGTGCGCGAGGCGCCCGACGGCGAGGACGGGCTGAAGATGCTGATCAACAAGAAGGTCGACCTCGTCATCTCCGACTACAACATGCCCAAGCTCGACGGGCTGGGCTTCCTGCGGGCGGTGCGGTCCTACGAGCCCGTCTCCAAGACCGCCTTCATCATGCTCACCGGCCGCGCGGACAAGGACCTGGTGGCGCGCGCGGTGCAGTACGGCGTCAACAACTACCTCGTGAAGCCCTTCACCGTGCAGACGCTGAAGGAGAAGATCGAGGCGGTGTTCGGCCCCCTCACGTGAGCGGCGCCGCCCTCCTCGCCGAGCGGCCCCGCGCCGGGGCCGGCTTCACCGTCATCCAGGGCTCGCACCGCATCGCCCGGCGCGAGGACGTGGTGCTCTCCACCCTGCTCGGCTCCTGCGTGGCCGCCTGCCTGTGGGACGAGGCGGCTCAGGTCGGCGGCATGAACCACTTCCTGCTGCCCCACGCGCGCACCGCCGACGAGCGCGAGGCCAACGTCGGCTGGGGCGCGCACGCCATGGAGCTCCTGATCAACGACCTCCTCAAGGCCGGCGCGAGCCGCTTCGGCCTGCGCGCCAAGTTGTTCGGCGGCGCGCGCATCCGCGCGGGCCTCACCGACGTGGGCGAGCAGAACGCGGCCTTCGCCGAGCGCTTCCTGGCCGACGAGGGCATTCCGGTGGAGTCCTCCAGCCTGCGCGGCGACCGGGGCCGGCGACTGCAGTTCTGGCCGATGTCGGGCCGCGCCCGCCAGATCCTGATGGCCCGCGACGAGGCCGCTCCGCTCGCGCCGCGCCCGGTCGAGCGGCCGGCCCCGCCGACCGGCGGCGACCTGGAGCTGTTCTGATGGAGGGCGGCTCCGACACCACCCTCGCGGACGCCCTGGACGCGGTGCGGCGCGAGCTGGAGCTGACGGCCGACGACCTCGACTGGCTGGAGCTGCGGCTCGGCGCCCCCAGGAGCGGGCGGTCGGCCCCCGCCTATGAGGCGCAGGCGCTCGACCTTGTGCTGCAGCAGCTCCACGGCCTCTCGACCTTCGTCGAGGGCTTGGCGCGCGCGTGCGATCCCGCCTGGCGCGCGCCGGCCGCGAAGGCGGCGGAGCCCCTGACCCTCGCCGCGCAGAGGGCGCGCCTGGGCGGCGGACCCGCGACCGAGCCGGCGCCGACCGGGGAGCTCGAACTGCTGTGACCCCCGCCGGCCGGCTCTCCGTCGTCGAAGGGGCGAAGCTGAACCTCTCCGAGGTCACGATCCTGGCCGCGGGCGCCAATCCGACCGAGGTCGACGTGCTGATGCAGATCTTCGCCGGCTTCGGCGCGCGCCAGCTGCGACGCGCGGAGACCCCCCAGCAGGTGCGGGAGGTGCTCGCGCGCGAGACGGTCGACCTCCTGGTGCTCGACGCGATGATGGGCGTCGGCGTCTGCATGGAGCTGGTGCGCGGGCTGCGCCGGCTGACGGGACAGAACCGCTTCGCCCCGGTGTTCGTCACCACCGGCAACGCGCTGCCCTCGCTCATCCAGGAGGCGCGGGAGAACGGGGTCAGCTACGTCGTCGCCAAGCCGCTGACGCCCCGCGTGCTGTTCGAGCGGCTGGTCTGGGTGGTGCGCGACGCCCGCGCCTTCGTCGAGTGCGACAGCTACGCCGGACCCGACCGCCGCATCCGCGCGGTGGGGCCGCCGCCGGGGATGGAGGGCCGCCGCGCCGACGACCTGCCGGTCGAGGTGGGCGCCGCCTCCACCCCCAACATGTCCCAGGCCGACATCGACGCGATGTTCGCCCCGGCGAGGAGAGCCCGATGAGCCCGTCCCGCGTCGCCCAGGTCCAGACCCGCTTCGCCGCCTCCGCCAAGCGGGGGAGGGGAGTCGGCGTCGCCGAGGCGGTGGCCGCCGCCGACGCCGCGGTGGGCGAGATGCGCGGCGAGGCCCTGCGGGAGGTCGACCGGCTTCTGCAGGGCGCGCACGCCGCCGCCCGGGATGGAGGGCCGCCGCGCCGACGACCTGCCGGTCGAGGT
>JASLDZ010000321.1 GCA_030151985.1 Caulobacteraceae bacterium
GGCCGCTACAAGGACGCCCAGGCCGATTTCTCCTCCCCCGTCACCGCGTCCGACCCGGCGAGCTCCCTGTGGCGCGGCTACGCGGCGGGCCAGCGCGGGCTCGCCGGCGGCGAACTGCGTCCGCGCGCCGGTCATGTCGCCCAGCCTGGCCGCCGCGTAGCCGCGCCACAGGGAGCTCGCCGGGTCGGACGCGGTGACGGGGGAGGAGAAATCGGCCTGGGCGTCCTTGTAGCGGCCGGCCATCACCCGCGCCGCGCCCCGCAGGCCCCGGAACTCCGGGTCGGCGGCCAGTGTCGGGTCGATTTTGACCAGGGTGTTCAGCACGCCGATCGCCTCGAACGACAGCTCCGAGCCGACCAGGAACCGCGCCAGCGCCAGGCGCGCGGTCATTGGCGCGCCGCGGCCCTTGGCGGTCTCGGCGGCCGCCCCGTCGAGCAGGGCGGCGTAGCGCGCCTTGAAGCCGCCCTCGCCGGTCCGCGACCAGGCGGCGAAGTCGACCAGGCCCGGCAGCGCGGCGGGTTGCGGCAGGGCGGTCGATGCGTAGCCCGCGCGGCGCTGCACCGCGCCGGGCGGCGTCAGCGCCAGCCCTCGCGGCCGTCCGATGCTGACGAGGTCGCCGTCCGACGTCACGGTCAGGTCGTCGGCGAGCGGGCGCACCGCCAGCCCCTGCACCGAGGCCAGGAGCTCGGCCTGCACGAGGCTGCGCGGCTCGCCGAGCCCCTTGGCTGGCGGCAGGGCGGTGACCACCGCCAGGGTGTCGCCGACGATCGGATCGGGGATCCAGAACACGCCCGAGGCGCCCGCCACGTGGGCGGTGAGGGTCGCCGGGCCGTCGACCGAGGCGTCGATCTTCACGGGGTCGGCGGGGGCGGCGGCGCCCAGGCTCACCGTCCACATCGCCCCCTCGGCGCCCGCCGAGATCGGCGTGTCGGGCGGCGAGGTGAAGCGCAGCGCGGTCCACCCCGGCCCGGCGCTCGCCTGGAAGCCCTTGGCCTGGCGCAGGCCGCGCGGCGCTGCGGAGAGGTCGAGGCGCGCGTGCGCGTCGAACACGACCCAGACGGTCTCGCCCCGGCGGAACACGGCCGCCCCGGGCGGGGCGCGCCAGGGGAAGCGCAGCCGCACCGCGCCACCCGCGTCCTGCGCCTGCATGCGCACCACGCCGCCTGCGGGGACGGGGTCGAGCCGGGCGGTGGAGGCGGCCTGGTCCTTGGACGGCGCCGGCGCGGGGAAAAGGTTGATCCAGGTGGCGCCGTCGGCGAACCCGCTCTTCGCGTCGGCCCCCTTCGCCAGCGTCAGCCGCAGCTCGACCTGCCCGCCCACGGGCTTGAGCGTCGCGTCCGCCAGATACGGCGGCGGGTCGACGTGCAGGCGCGCCATGTCGGGCGCGGCGGACTTGGGCAGGCGCACCACCAGCGTGTCGCCCTCGCGCCGAACGCCGCCCGCGACGCCGTGCAGCTCCAGCCGCGAGAAGGCCTTCGCCTCGCCAACCTTCACCACCAGCGGCGCGGCGGTCGCGGCGGCCGGCGCGACGCCCTGGGCCAGCAGCGCGCCCGCGAGCGCGATGCTCAGCGCGCGGCGCGCGGCGGCGCGCAGGGGATGGACGGGCGAGGACACCGCGAGAGGGTGCCTCAGAACGATTGGGCGCAGGTTAACCGCGCCGCTCCGCCCGAGACGGCGATCCCGCTATAAGCGCGCCATGCCCGCCCCCTCCTCCGCCGCCCTCGACCGCCTCAAGGCCTCCGCCGGGGAGGGCGGGTGGTCGCAGGACCCCAACCGCATCGCCCCCAAGCTCGTGGAATGGCGTGGGCGGTGGAGGGGCGAGACGCCGCTCCTCCTCCTGCCCCGCACAGTGGACGAGGTGGCGGCGCTGGTCCGCATCTGCGCCGACGAGCACGTGGCGGTCACGCCCCAGGGCGGCAACACCGGCCTGGTCGCCGGACAGATCCCGCAGGGCGAGGTGCTGCTGTCGCTGGAGCGGATGCGCGCCGTGCGCGACGTCGATCCCGGCGGCGACGTCATGGTGGTCGAAGCGGGGGCCACCCTCGCCGTCGTGCACGAGGCCGCCGCAGGCGCGGGCCGCCGCTTCCCGCTGAACCTGGCGTCGGAAGGCTCGGCCACGGTCGGCGGCCTGATCTCCACCAACGCGGGCGGCACGGCGGTGCTGCGCTACGGCGCCATGCGCGAGCAGGTGCTGGGGATCGAGGCGGTGCTGCCGACGGGCGAGGTGCTGCGCGACCTCAAACGCCTGCGCAAGGACAACACCGGCTACGACCTGCGCGGCCTCCTGATCGGGGCGGAGGGCACGCTGGGCGTGGTGACGGCGGCGGCGCTGAAGCTCGCGCCCCTCCTGCCGTCGCGCGCCGTTGCCTTCCTGGGCGTGGAGAGCCCGCAAGCCGCGCTCGACCTCCTGGCCCGCGCCAAGGCCGAGAGCGGCGGGCAGGTGGAGGCGTTCGAGCTGATCGGCGCTTCGGGCCTCAAGTTCGCGCTGAAGAACCTGCCCGACACGCGCAGACCGCTGGCCGGCGCGCACCCGTGGTTCGTGCTCATCGAGCTGGCGTCCGGCCTCGCGGGCGCAGCGGAGGCGGCGCTGGAGGCGCTGCTCGCCCGCGCGCTGGACGACGGCCTGATCGCCGACGCGGCCATAGCCCAGGACGACACCCAGGCCCGCGCCTTCTGGGCGCTGCGCGAGGGCCAGTCGGCGGCGCAGAAGCCGGAAGGCGCCGCCTGGAAGCACGACGTCAGCGTGCCGGTCGCCGCCGTCCCCGCCTTCGTGGAGCAGGCGACCGCGGCGGTGGAGGCGTTCTCCCCCGGCGTACGCGTGGTCGCCTTCGGCC
>JASLDZ010000256.1 GCA_030151985.1 Caulobacteraceae bacterium
GGGGCGAAGTCCTCTGCCGTGTCTACTAAAGGCTGATCGCATGTCCCGTATCGGAAAGAAGGCGATCGAGGTGCCCAAGGGCGTGACCGTCACGCTCGAAGGCCAGGCGATCAAGGTGAAGGGTCCCAAGGGGGAGCTTTCGCACACCCTGCCGGAGGAGATCGAGGTGGCGCAGGCCGACGGCCAGCTCACCCTGACGCCGCGCGGCGACTCCCAGCGCCACCAGGCGATGTGGGGCCTGTCGCGCACGCTCACCAACAACATGGTGGAGGGCGTGACCAAGGGCTACGAGACCGTGCTGGAGCTCGTGGGCGTCGGCTATCGCGCCGCGCTCAAGGGTCGCGACCTGTCGCTGCAGCTCGGCTTCAGCCACGACGTCGACATGCCGCCGCCGGCGGGGATCACCTTCGCGGTGCCCCGCCCGGTCGAGGTCCGCATCGCGGGCATCGACAAGCAGCTGGTCGGCGAAACGGCCGCGCGCATCCGCCGCGTGCGTCCGCCCGAGCCTTACAAGGGCAAGGGCGTGCGCTACCAGGGCGAGACCGTGCGCCGCAAGGAAGGCAAGAAGAAGTAAGCGCCATGGCCCTCACTCCCCGCCAATCTCACGCCAAGCGCGCCCAGCGCGTCCGCACCCGCCTGAAGGCGGTCGGCGCCGGCCGCGCCCGCCTGTCGGTGTTCCGCTCCGACAAGCACATCTCCGCCCAGGTGATCGACGACGCCAAGGGCGTCACGGTCGCCGCCGCCTCCTCGCTGGAGAAGGACGGCCCGGAGAAGGGCTCGAACAAGGCCGCCGCCGAAGCCGTCGGCAAGCTCGTCGCCGAGCGCGCCAAGCAGGCCGGCGTCACCGACGTGGTGTTCGACCGCGGCGGCTACATCTTCCACGGCCGGGTGAAAGCCCTGGCCGACGCCGCGCGCGAAGCCGGCCTGAACTTCTAAGGATCCGAGAATGGCTCGACCCAACGAAGGCGGCGGAAACCGCGACCGTCGGCCCCGCGACCGCGAGGAAGCCGAAAGCGACGTCGTCGAAAAGCTGGTGCACATCAACCGCGTGGCCGCGACCGTTAAGGGCGGTCGCCGCTTCTCGTTCGCCGCCCTGATGGTGGTGGGCGACGGCAAGGGCCGCGTCGGCTTCGGCCACGGCAAGGCCCGCGAAGTGCCGGAAGCCATCCGCAAGGCGACCGAAGAAGCCAAGAAGACGATGATCCGCGTGCCGCTGCGCGAGTCTCGCACGCTGCACCACGACGGCTACGGCCGTCACGGCGCGGGCAAGGTGACGCTGCGCGCGGCGCCTCCCGGCACCGGCGTGATCGCCGGCGGCCCGATGCGCGCGGTGCTCGAGACGCTGGGCGTGCACGACGTGGTCGCCAAGTCGATCGGTTCGTCCAACCCCTACAACATGATCCGCGCGACGTTCGACGCGCTGAAGGTCCAGTCCTCGCCTCGCCAGATCGCCTCCAAGCGGGGCAAGAAGGTCAGCGACATCCTGGGCCAGCGCAACGACGGGGCGAGCGATCCCGCCGTCCTGGAGGGCTGATCCGATGGCCACCGTCACCGTCCGTCAGACCGCCAGCCCGCTGCGCCGCCCGAAGGACCAGCGCGACACGTTGAAGGGCCTTGGCCTGAACAAGATCGGCCGCGAGGTCACGCTGCCCGACAATCCCTCCATCCGCGGCGCGATCAAGAAAGTCGCCCACATGGTGGAAGTGGTCGAGGGCTGAACCGCTTCTGCTCCCCTGCGTAGCGGGGGAGCTGTCGCGCCGCCTCGGGCGGCGGGACTGCGGGGGCCTCTTCCGCGATTCGCCCCCTCCGGCTGTCGCTTCGCTCCAGCCACCTCCCCCGCTTCGCAGGGGAGGAGAATCCATCCGCCGAGTCCGGCACCCGCCGGGCGCAAACTCCGAAGGAGAAGGCCATGAAGCTCAACGAGATCGCCGACAATGACGGCGCCCACAAGCCGCGCATGCGCGTCGGGCGCGGCGGCGGCTCCGGCAAGGGCAAGACCGCGGGCCGCGGCGTGAAGGGGCAGACGTCCCGCACCGGCCACGGCATCAACGGGTTCGAGGGCGGCCAGATGCCGCTCCACATGCGCATGCCCAAGCGCGGCTTCAACTCGCGCAACCGGCTCGACTTCGCCGAGGTGAACCTGTGGCGCATCGCCCAGGCCATCGAGGCGGGCAAGCTCGACCCCAAGGCGGCCATCGACGGCAAGGCGCTTGTGGCGGCGGGCGTGATCCGTCGCGAGAAGGACGGCGTGCGCCTCTTGGGCAAGGGCGAACTGAAGACCAAGATCACCCTGACGGTGCACTCGGCCTCGGCCTCGGCGCGCCAGGCGATCGAGGCCGCGGGCGGCACGCTGACCGCGACCCGGCACGAAGCGGCGCCGGCTCCGGCCGAGGGCTGAGCCTCTTCTCTCCTCCAACCTTCCCCGCGGAAGCGGGGACCCAGGCTTCGGCGTTGCGCCGGCTTTTCCGATCTTGCCGCTCTTGTGCGGCTCAAGCCTGGGGCCCCGCTTCCGCGGGGATGATTGGAAGGGAGGGGTGCGTGACAGCCCGCCCCCCGCCCCCTATGTCTGCGCCCTTGCCTTAGACACGAGTCCCCATGGCCTCCGCCGCCGAACAGCTCGCCGCCAACATGAACGTCGGCGCCTTCGCCAAGGCGACCGACCTGCACAAGCGCCTGTGGTTCACGCTGGGGGCGCTGATCGTCTACCGGCTGGGCACCTACATCCCGATCCCCGGCATCGACGCC
This sequence comes from Caulobacteraceae bacterium, assembly GCA_030151985.1. Taxonomy (GTDB): domain Bacteria; phylum Pseudomonadota; class Alphaproteobacteria; order Caulobacterales; family Caulobacteraceae; genus JASLDZ01. Next base: position 2,746 of record JASLDZ010000256.1, read on the forward strand.
GCCGCCTTCGCGCACGCCTTCCAGGGCCAGTCGAAGGGCATCCTCGGCATGTTCAACATGTTCTCCGGCGGCGCGGTGCAGCGCATGGCCGTCTTCTCGCTGAACGTGATGCCCTACATCTCGGCGTCGATCATCGTGCAGCTGATGGCGACCATCTACGGACCCTGGGAGAAGCTGCGGAAGGAAGGCGGGGAGGCGGGGCGCAAGACGCTCAACCAGTACACCCGCTACCTGAC
>JASLDZ010000318.1 GCA_030151985.1 Caulobacteraceae bacterium
GCCCGCGGGGGAGGTGTCGCCGCAGGCGGCGGAGGGGGCATACAGTCCTCGCTCACTCGCCCCCTCCAGCCTCGCTATGCTCGAGCCCACCTCCCCCGTGAATGGGGGAGGAACCGGGAAATCTGCGCGCTACTCCGCCGCGATCGCCGTCGCCGGCTCGGGCTTCCAGCGGAGCTTGGGCTTGCGGGCCGCCAGCGTCTCGTCCAGCCGGCGCATGGGGGCGTGGTAGGGCGCGCCCTTGAAGCGATCGACCTCGCCCGCCTTCGCCGCTTTGGCGAGCGCGACCAGCGTGTCGGCGAAGCGGTCGAGTTCGGCCTTGGACTCGGTCTCCGTCGGCTCGATCAGCATCGCCCCGTGCACCACCAGCGGGAAGTACATGGTCATGGGGTGGAAGCCCTCGTCGATCATCGCCTTGGCGAAATCGAGCGTGGTGATGCCCGTCCCCTCCAGCCAGGCGTCGTCGAACAGCGCCTCGTGCATGCAGGGGCCGTCCGGGAAGGCGGCGGTCATCTCAGTGGAGAGGCGGGCCTTCAGGTAGTTGGCGTTCAGCACCGCGTCTTCGGCCACCTGCCGCAGGCCGTCCGAGCCGTGGCTCAGCATATAGGCGTAGGCGCGGGTGAACATGCCCATCTGGCCGTGGAAGGCGCACATGCGGCCGAAGGCGCCGTCCGTGTCCGCCTCGTCCTCCAACAGCGCCCAGCCGTCGTCGCCGTGGGTGATCCAGGGCTTGGGCGCAAAGGGGGCCAGCGCCTCGCTTAGCACCACCGGGCCTGCGCCGGGGCCGCCCCCGCCGTGGGGGGTGGAGAAGGTCTTGTGCAGGTTGATGTGCATGGCGTCGACGCCGAGGTCGCCCGGCCGCACACGCCCCACGATGGCGTTGAAGTTCGCCCCGTCGCAGTAGAAGTAGGCCCCCGCCTCATGCGTAAGCCGTGCGATCTCCACGATGTCGCGCTCGAACAGGCCGCAGGTGTTGGGGTTGGTGACCATGATCGCCGCCACGTGCGGGCCGAGCTTGGCCTGCAGGTCGGCGAGGTCCACGCGCCCGTCGGCGGTCTGCGCGATCTCCTCCACCTTGTAGCCGACGAAGGCGGCCGTCGCCGGATTGGTGCCGTGGGCGGAGGTGGGGGTCAGCACCGTGTTGCGGGGATGCTCCGAGCGGATGCCGTGCCCCGCCGCCCGGTGCGCCGCGCGGATGGCGAGGAGGCCGCAAAGCTCCCCGTGCGCCCCGGCCTTGGGGCTGAGGGCCACGGCAGGCATGCCGGTCAGCGTCTTCAGCCAGTGCGCCAGCCTGTCCATCAGTTCGATGGCGCCCTGCACGGTGGACTGCGGCTGCAGCGGGTGGACGTCCGCGAAGCCCGGCAGCCGCGCCACCCGCTCGTTCAGGCGCGGGTTGTGCTTCATGGTGCAGGAGCCGAGCGGGTAAAGCGCCAAGTCGATGGCGTGGTTCTTTTGGGACAGCCGCACGTAGTGGCGCACGGTTTCCGGCTCGGACAGGCCGGGCAGGCCGATGGGCGCGTCGCGTGTCAGGCCGGCGAGGTCGCTGGAGACGCCCTCCTCCGCCTCCGGCAGATCGACGCCGGTCTCGTCCCAGGCGTCCATTTCGAAGATCAGCGCCTCGTCCTGCAGGAGGCCCCGCGCGCCGGTGAGCGTCGGGTGGACGTAATCGTTCAGCGGCCCGTCGGGGCGGGTCGGGCGACCGACCTTGCTCATCTCGATCATGCGGCGACTCCCATGTCGCTGAGGACCCCGCGCAGCACCTTGGAGATGAACGCGATGTCGCCGTCGGTGGTCAGTTCGGTAGCGGCCATCAGCAGCACGTCGTCGTGGCCGGGCGCGAGACGCGACACAGGCACGCCGATCAGGAAGCCCTTGTCGGCCATGGTCTGCACGAGGTCGGCGGCGGGGACGGGCGTACGGACGGCGATCTCGTTGAAGTAGCGCTTCGTCAGCACCTCGAAGCCCGGCAGCGCGCCTACAGCCTCCGCCAGCTTGCGCGCCTTGGCGTGGTTGATCTCGGCCAGCCGCCGCAGGCCCGTCTCGCCCAGGAGCGTCATGTGGATCGACCACGCCAGAGCGCAGAGTCCGCTGTTCGTGCAGATGTTGCTCGTCGCCTTGTCGCGGCGGATGTGCTGCTCGCGGGTCGAGAGGGTCAGCACGAAGCCGCGCCGCCCGTCGGCGTCCACCGTCTCGCCGCACAGCCGCCCCGGCGCTTGGCGCAGGTGCTTCTCGCGGCAGGAGAAAAGCCCCACGTACGGCCCGCCGAAGTTCAGCCCCACGCCGATCGACTGGCCCTCGGCCGCCACGATGTCCGCTCCCATCTCGCCGGGCGACTTGAGGAGGCCCATCGAGACCGCCTCGGTGACCACCACGATCAGGAGCGCACCGGCCGCCCGCGCCTTCTCGCCGATGGCGGTCACGTCGGTGGCGGTGCCGAACAGGTTGGGCGTCTGCACCACCACGCAGGCCACGTCGGGGCCCAGGTGGTCGAGCACCTGCGCCTCGCCGTCGATGGCGAGCGGCAACGCCTCCACCTCCATGCCCGCGGCGAACGCCAGCGTCTGGATCGTCTGCGCGTAGTGCGGGTGCAGGCCGGGGGAGAGCACCGCCTTGTTCCGGCGGGTGACGCGGCCCGCCATCATCACGCCCTCGGCCGCGGCGGTGGAGCCGTCGTAGAGGGAGGCGTTGGCCACCTCCATGCCGGTGAGCGCCGCCACCTGCGTCTGGAACTCGAACAGCACCTGCAGCGTGCCCTGGGCGATCTCGGGCTGGTAGGGCGTGTAGCTGGTCAGGAACTCGCTGCGCTGGATCAGGTGGTCCACGCTGGCGGGCACATGGTGGCGATAGGCGCCGGCGCCGCAGAAGAAGGGCGCGCTGCCCGCCGAGCGGTTGCGCGCGCTGAGCGCCTCCAGCTCCCGCTGCACTTCGATCTCGCCGGCGTGCCGCGGCAGGTCGACGAGGCCTCCGCGCCGGGCGGACTCCGGCACGTCCACGAACAGGTCGTCGATCGAGGCGGCCCCGATCACGTCCAGCATCTGGCGCCGGTCGGCGTCGGAGAGGGGGAGGTATCTCATCTTATCTTCCGCTCATCCCCGCGAATGCGGGGACCCAGACTTGCTGTCCCACCGCACCCAGCGCGGCGAGGTCGAAGGGAAATCCGCTCAAGACAAGCCTGGGTCCCCGCATTCGCGGGGATGAGCGGAAGACTAAATCACAGGGTGGCGAGAAACTGCTCGTAGGCGGCGCGGTCCATGAGGGCGTCGACCTCGGCCGTGTCCTTCAGCTTCAGCTTGGCGAACCAGCCCCCGCGCTCGGGCTCGGCGTTCACCGTCTCGGGCGCGCCGGAAAGCTCGCCGTTGGCCTCGACCACCTCGCCGGAAACGGGGGCATAGACGTCCGACGCCGCCTTGACGCTCTCGACCACGGCCAGCTGCTCGCCCTTGGCGACGGTCTTGCCGACCTCGGGCGTCTCCACGAACACGACGTCGCCCAGCTGGTCGGCGGCGTAGCTGGTGATCCCGACCGTCGCGACGTCGCCGGAGAGTTCGACCCACTCGTGGTCCTTGGTGAAGCGCATCGTCTGTCTCCTCAGGCCTTGGGGGCGGCGGGCTTGCGCACGTAGCGGTGGGGGAAGAAGGGCATGGACGTGACCTCGGCCGCCTGTTCGCGGCCGCGCACCACCACCTTCAGGCGCGTGCCGCCGTCGCGGTGGTCGTAGGGCAGGTAGGCCATGGCGATCCCGTGCCCCAGGCTGGGAGACGGCCCGCCGGAGGTGATGGTTCCGAGATGCTGACCGCGCTCGACCACCTCCGGCCCCGCGTCGGGGGCGAACTCGCGCACCACGGTAGAGCCTTCGCGGGCCGGAGCGCCGCCGGGGGCGAGCTTCAGGCCGACGCGGAAGCGCTGCGGACCGTCGCGCAGCTCGCGCAGGATTCGTTCGGCGCCCGGAAAGTCTGCAGCCTCGCGCCGGCGCTTCGACACGGCGAAGGCGAGGTTCGCCTCGATCGGGCTCGTGGTCTCGTCCAGGTCGTGGCCGTAGAGCGGCAGCCCCGCCTCCAGGCGCAGCGAGTCCCGCGCGCCGAGGCCGATCGGCTTGACCATCGCGTCGGCGATCAGTCGATCCCAAAAGGCGGCCGCGCCGTCGGCCGGCACGAGGATCTCGTAGCCGTCCTCGCCCGTGTAGCCGGAGCGGGAGATCACCAGATCCAGCCCGTCCACCTCCATCCGCACGAACTGCATGAACCCGAGGTCGGCCGCCTGCGGCACG
>JASLDZ010000418.1 GCA_030151985.1 Caulobacteraceae bacterium
CCCCGCTTCGCAGGGGAGGAGAACAGCGCGCGATCCTCTCTCCTCCCCTGCGAAGCGGGGGAGGTGGCGCGAAGCGCCGGAGGGGACCTCCCGCAGAACCTCTGGCTTGCGCCACCCGGCGCACGGGCGTTCCCTGACGCCTATGCCCGACCTGCGCATCCGCCCCCTCACCCCGACCATCGGCGCCGTGATCGAGGGCGTGGACCTGTCGCAGCCGGTCTCCGACGACCTGCTCGGCGCGATCCGCGCCGCCTGGCTGAAGCACGAGGTGGTGTTCTTCGAGGACCAGCGGCTCACGCCTAAGCAGCACCGCGACTTCGCCGCCCGCTTCGGCGCCCTGCACACCCATCCGCTCTACCCCGGCGTGCCCGAGGCGCCGGAGGTGTTCGTGCTCGACAACCACGCGCAGAACCCCACCGACAACGACGCCTGGCACACCGACGTCACCTTCATCGAGACGCCGCCCATGGCGTCCCTGCTCTACGCCCGCCTGCTGCCCGAGGTGGGCGGCGACACCGTGTGGTCGAGCATGAAGGCGGCCTACCAGGCTCTGAGCCCGGCTTTCCGCGACTTCCTCTCCGGGCTGGACGCGGTGCACGACTTCGCCCGCGGCTTCCCCACGCGCGGCCTCGTCGCCAACCAGGCGGGCGAGGACAAGCACGCCAAGGCGCTGGCCGAGCACCCGCCCGTGATCCATCCCGTCGTCCGGACCCACCCGGAGACGGGCGAGGACGGCCTGTTCGTCAACTACGGCTTCACCGACCGCATCAAGGGCCTGCGCCGCAAGGAGAGCGACGCGATCCTCCACATGCTGTTCGACCACATCCAGAAGCCGGAGTTCCACGTCCGCTGGCGCTGGAGTCCCGGCGCGCTCGCCTTCTGGGACAACCGGGTGACGCAGCACTATGCGGTGAACGACTACCTCCCCGCCCGCCGCGTGATGAACCGCGCCACCGTGCTCGGCGACCGCCCCTACAACCGCGCCCGCCGCCCCGCGCCGGAGGTCATCGCGGCGGAGTAGCTCAGTCTCCCACTTCGAAGTCGTAGGGGATGCGGATGCGCGCCTCGATCGGGCGGCCGTCGATCCGCGTGGGCAGGAAGCGGAACTGGGGCGAGAGGCGCAGGGCCGCTCGGCCGAAGCCCTGGCCTCGGGGCGTCTCGGACAGCACCCGGCAGTCCTTCACCCGCCCGTCGGTCAACTCCAGGCAGCCCAGCTCCACCGAGCCGCCGCGACCGTCGCGGTAGGCGTCCAGAGGATACTCGCGCTCGACTGCCTCGGGACCGGGCGAAGAGAGCCAATGCGGGTCGGCCGCGCCGTAGCCGCCCGGGCCGCCGGAGCCGGTCCCCGTTCCCGCCCCGCTGCCGCCTGTCGCCGCACCCATGCCCGCGCCGGTCACGGGAGAGGCGAGGTCCGGCCCGCGGGGCGCGACCAGGGTCGGCGTCGGCACCGGCAGCATGTCCACCGGCGCGGGCGGCCTGATCGGCTGCGGTGGGGCGAGGCTCGGCTTGGAAACCGTCGCCGAGGGGCGCGCGAGCTTGGGCGCGGTCGCGGGCGAGCCGCCGGCGTGCGTCTGCAGGGTCTTCCTGGGCGGCACGAAGGGCGGCGGCGCGGGCGGCGTGAGGTCGACGGCGAGGAGCGGCCGCTCGACCGCGGGCGACGGCTGCCGCGCGAAAAGGATGGCGGCGAGAATGGCGGCGTGGACCGCGAGCGCGAAGGCCACCGCTCCAGCCCTGCGCACGCCGGCGTTCCGCGCCGCGCGACCGCGTGGTCGCAGCGGGTCGAGCCGATGATCCAGGACCAGCGCCATGGACGTTAGATCGGACGGAACAACCCCGAGCGCTACCCTCCCCTCCCTTTCCGCTCATCCCGGCGAAGGCCGGGGACGAGCGGCATGAAGGGAAAGCGGGCGTCAGGCCGCCATGTTCGCGCGGAGCTTGGCGCGGAGCACGTCGATCGGTTCCAGCCCGCGGTCGGTCTTCAGCCGCCAGAAGGTCCAGCCGTTGCAGGCGGCCGCTTGGTCGACCATCGCGCCCAGCTTATGGATTGAGCCGGAGAGTTCCCCGTCCACGCCCCGGTGCACCAGGCTCCCGTCCGCCCGCACCCGCGCCGAGCGCGAGCCGTTCGGGCAATAGAGCTCGTCGCCCGGGCGCAGCAGACCCGCCTCGATCACCATGCCGAAGGGGATGCGCGGCTCGGACTTCTTGGAGCCGGTCACGGCGAGGGTCTCAGGCGCGACGGGGACGACGGCGGCGATCCGCTCGCGCGCCACGGCCACATACTCGGCCTCGCGCTCGATCCCGATGAAGCGCCGTCCCAGCCGCTTGGCCGCCGCCCCGGTGGTGCCGGTGCCGAAAAAGGGGTCGAGCACGACGTCGCCGGGCTTGGTGGTGGCCAGCAGCACGCGGTGGAGCAGCGCCTCGGGCTTCTGCGTGGGGTGCGCCTTGTGACCGTCCGCGTCCTTGATCCGCTCCTCGCCGGTGCAGATCGGGAGCGTCCAGTCGCTGCGCATCTGCAGGTCGTCGTTGGCCACCTTCAGGGCGTCGTAGTTGAAGGTGTAGCGCTTCTGGCCCTTGGCCTTCACCGCCCAGATCAGGGTCTCGTGCGCGTTGGTCAGGCGCGTGCCCTTGAAGTTCGGCATGGGGTTGGCCTTGCGCCAGACCACGTCGTTCATCAGCCAGAACCCCAGGTCCTGGATCGCGGCGCCCACGCGGAAGATGTTGTGGTAGCTGCCGATCACCCAGATCGCGCCCTCGTCCTTCAGCACCCGCCGGCACTCGGAGAGCCAGGCGCGGGTGAAGCGGTCGTAGGCCTCGAAGCTGTCGAACCGGTCCCAGGCGTCGTCGACCGCGTCGACCTTGGAGTTGTCCGGCCGGTGCAGGTCGCCGCCGAGCTGCAGGTTGTAGGGCGGGTCGGCGAACACGAGGTCGACCGACTTGGCGGGAAGCGCCCGCAGCGCCTCCAGGCAGTCGCCGTGGATGATCGTCTCGGCCGCGGTGCTCATGCCCGCGAAGGTCGGGGAAC
>JASLDZ010000430.1 GCA_030151985.1 Caulobacteraceae bacterium
ACCTGGACGCCCACGGTGCGGGTCGAAGGGATCAAGGTCGGCCAGCCCGACTGGGGCGCGTCGCAGGGGCTGAAGGGCGACATGGCGCAGGTGGAGAGCTTCACCGTCGCCGTGAAGCTCGCGCCCCTGTTCCGCGGCCACGTCGACATCCCGCTGTTCGACGTCGAGAAGCCCAACGTGGTGCTGTTCCAGGACGCTCAGGGCAAGGCGAACTGGGACTTCAGCGATCCCAACAAGAAGACCACCGGCCAGCCCTTCAAGCTGCCGCCGATCCAGAAGTTCGTCATCGCCGACGGCCGCCTGAAGCTGACCTCGCTCCAGCGTAAGCTGGAGTTCACCGGCACGATCAACACGACGGAACGCGCCTCGACCACCAACGCGCAGAGCTTCCACCTGACCGGACTCGGCACGCTGAACAGGAAGCCGTTCACGATGAACATCGCGGGCGGCCCGCTGATCAACATCCACCACGACCAGCCCTATCCGTTCGACGTCGACGTGCGGGCGGGGGATACGCGGGTGACCGCGAAAGGCACGGTGCCGCACCCGTTCGACCTGGGGCGGCTGGACCTGCAGGTCTCGATGCAGGGCTCGAACCTCAACGACCTCTACTACCTGACCAACATCGTGCTGCCCACGACGCCGCCCTACCGCATCGCCGGCCACCTGACGCGGAACGGCAAGATCTACGACTTCACCAACGCGTCCGGCCGGATCGGAGGCAGCGACATCGAGGGGCGGCTGAAGGCCGACACCACCAACAAGCGCCCCTACCTGACGGGCGCGCTGCAGTCGCGGCTGCTCGACTTCGCCGACCTCGCCTCGCTGTTCGGCGCGCCGGGCAAGAGCAAGGCGGCGACGGCCGAGCAGAAGGCGCAGACCGCCGCCGCCACCGCCGGGAACGGCCGGCTGCTGCCGGACGCCACGCTGAACGCGCAACAGCTCAAGGCTATGGACGCCGACGTCACCTACAAGGCCACCGCGGTGAAGGCGCCCGGCCTTCCGTTGAAGGACGTGTCGCTCGGCGTGAAGCTGAACGACGGCGTGCTGGTGCTGAACCCGATCCGCTTCGGCTTCCCGCAGGGCTCGCTGAACGGGAACGCGCGGCTGGACGGCCGCCCGGCCAACCCGGTCACCGACGTGGACCTGAAGCTCACGGACGTGGAGCTCGGCAACTTCCTGAGCGCGGGCAAGGACGGCGCGCCCAAGCCGCTGGAAGGCAAGCTCGTGGCCCGCGCCAAGCTGCACGGGGTCGGGAATTCGGTCCACAAGGCGGCCTCCACCGCCGACGGCCAGTTCACCGCCTACATCCCCGGCGGTCACGTGCGGCAGGCGTTCGCGGAGCTCCTGGGCGTGGACGCCTCCGCGGGCCTGCTCCAGCTCCTGCGCAAGGACCAGGGACAGGCGGACATCCGCTGCGCGATCGCCGATTTCCGCGTGAAGGACGGAGTCATGCAGGCGCAGCGGATCGTGATCGACACCACGGTCGTGGTGGTCAACGGTCAGGGCAGCATCAACCTGGGCGACGAGGCGCTGGCGTTGCAGTTCAGCGGCAAGCCCACCCGCTTCCGCCTCATCCGCGTCCTCGCCCCGATCACCATCGGCGGCCACCTGAAGAGCCCGGCGATCGGCGTGAAGCCCGGCGGCGCCATCGCCCAGTTGGGGGTCGCCGCCGCCGCGGGGATCGTGCTCAGCCCGCTGGCGGCGATCGTGCCCTTCCTCGACCTGGGCGGTAAGAAGAACGTCGACTGCGCGAGCGTCGCGGCCACCGCGACCGCGGGGCCGGCCGCGGTGCCGAACACCAAGGTCGTGCGTCGCGCTCGCGCTCAGCAGGCCCTCAAGCCGGCCAAGTAGGAGGCGCGTCCGGCCTCAGCGACCCATCGCGACCGCGAGCGCGTCGCCGATCGGGTCCGATCCGGCGGGCAGGGCCGAGGGCGTGATCGCCTGCGCCGCCGTCTTGACGGTGGAGGCGACCTGCATCGCCGCGCGGGCCGCCTGCACGGGCAGCGGCGTCGACACCGCGCCCGCCGCGCCCACCGCCACGCGCGCCATGATCTGGCTGACGTAGTTGCGCGTCTCGGCGAAGGGCGGCACGCCGTTGTAGCGCATGACCGCGCCCGGCCCCGCGTTGTAGGCCGCCAGCGCCTTGGCCACGTCGCCGCCGAACGCGACGATCAGCGTGCGCAGGTAGGCCGCGCCGCCCTGGATGTTCTGGTGCAGGTCGTGCGCGTCCACGCCCAGGTCCTTGGCCGTGTCGGCGGTGAGCTGCATGACGCCCATGGCGCCCTTGTTCGACCGCGCCTCGCGGCGGAGGCCGGACTCCTGCATCGCGACGGCGCGGACGAGCGCGGGGTCCAGCCCGTTGGTGCGCGCCGCCGAGGCGATCTCGCCCTCGACGTCGCCCGGCGCGGCCGGGGCGGCGAGCGCGACGTAGGGGATCGGGCGGGTGGCGGGGGCGGCGTCGCCGGCGTGGGCGGTCGAGGCGAGGGCCGCGCATCCCAGGCCGCATGCGGCGGCGAGAAGGAGGCGCAGGGGCGACGGGACCGTCTTCGCGAGGGCAGGACGCATCGTCTTCCGGGTCGAGACGCCCCGCACAGGGCCGCTTGCGGCAAGCTGTAGCCCGCGATTCGCCATGCTGCAGTGCGGCGGTTGGCCGCGATGCGCCTTCGAAATCCTCCCGCGGCGGACCGCGCACGGTTCCCGGCGGCGCGAAACCCGTGGAGGATCAGGCGTTCACGCGCTGCGGCGCAGCCCCCGCAGCAGGAGTTCATGCCGGTAGGCGGCCATATCGACGCAGGCGCGATCCAGCGCGTCCCGCACCTGGACGGCGCGGCGGGGCAGGAGCGCGTCGTCCCGCTCCGCCTCCATCGCGCCGCACGCCGCCGCCAGGGCGTCGGCGCCCAGCCCCAGGGAGGCGCCCTTCAGCGTGTGCGCGGCGTCGCGGGCGGCCGCCGGGTCGTCGCCCTCCAACAGGCGCATCCAGACCGAGACCTGCTCGTCGAAGAGGCCCAGCACCTCCTCCACGACAGCGAAGTCATGACCGGCGAAGCCTTCCAGCCGCTCGAAGTCGACCGCTCCGCTCAGGTCTCGTCGCGCCATGGGGGCTCCCTTCGTCAGTGCACCCTAGCCGAGTCGCACGCCGGCCGGGCTTCGGACTTGCGGAGCCGCGTGCGAACCGCTAGGTCACCGCCTCCCGCGGCGGACCCTCCCGGCGCGGACGCGTCCCGACGACGGACGACCGCCGCTTGGCGACGGGTGCATAGCTCAGTTGGTAGAGCAGCTGACTCTTAATCAGCGGGTCGTAGGTTCGAATCCTACTGCACCCACCAAGCCCGGCAAGGGCTGAGGTGGCGGTCAAACCGAGCGGGGCGTCGCGCGATCCCGGCTCGTCAAAGCGCAGGCCGAAGGCCAAGCCAGACGTTGAGCCCCGGGATCCTGCGCAGCACCGTCCGCTCCACGCACCATACGATCAGCAGCGAGGCGCCGAGCAGCGGGAGCAGGAGGCCGAGCACGATCACGAGGGCGAGGAGCCCCGCCGCGAACCGGGGCTCGCCCGTCGGGACGGGCGCGCCGAGGCGGCCGTCGGGGCGTCGCCGCAGCCAGAGTACGACGGCGCTGCCGCTGACCGTCAGGAGCGCGAGCGCGGTGGCCAGGTTCAGGAGCTGGTTGGGCCAGCCGAACAGCTGGCCCTCGTGTGCGGCCACGCCGACGCCGACCGTCCGGTCCACCCAGTCGCGCTGGCCGAACCCCTGCCGCGTCAGCACCGCGCCGGTCGCGGGATCGAGCGTGACGTTCGCCCGCAGCGGCCGGTCCTGGGCGTCCGACTTGGCGCCCCAAGGGCCTCCCGGCCGCATGGGCGGCGTGATCAGCACCGGGTAGGCCAGGCGGAGCGTGGCCACGGTCGGCGCGACGCGGTCGATCGCGGCGTAGGCGCCCGGAGGGAGCGCGGGCGCGCCCATCCCCATGTGCGCCATGTGTTCGGCATGCTCCATCTGCTGGCCGGCCAGGCTTCCCGCGCTGAGGGCCGCCCGCTGGGCGAGTTCCGAGCTGCGGCCGGTGGTCCAGTCCTGGCGAACCGTGGCTTGACCGGCGAGATGGCGCACCTGCTGGAGATAGCCGCCCCAGTTCTTCGCCCACGGCAGCCCGCTGACCAGCAGCGCGAGCGCCAACATCGACACCCAGAGTCCCGTCACCGCGTGAAGGTCGCGCCAGAACAGGCGCCGCCCTCGTCCTAGCCGCGGGTAGACGACGCCGCCCAGGCCCTGGACCTGGCGCGGCCACCAGAGGAAGAGGCCGGTCAGGATCATCACCACCGCCCAGGAGCCCGCGAGCTCCACGATCATCGAGCCGCGGTCGCCGAGCAGCAGCTCCCCGTGCAGGCGGAACACCACCTTCATCAGCCGGCTGTCCTCGGGCACGGCCTTGAGCACGCGGCCGTCGCGGGGATCGACCCACACCCGCGTCTCACCGACGCCCTTGCCGACCAACACCTGCGCGGCGCCGTCGGGCGTGCTGGGGAACTGGTAGGCGTGGAGCGCCGCGCCGGGCTCGGCCGCCAGGGCCGCGCGCACCTCCGCCGAGGGGGCGATCCGGGGGGCGCCGGCCGCGAGGTGCGCGTAGGGGCGATCGACGAACGCCTC
>JASLDZ010000025.1 GCA_030151985.1 Caulobacteraceae bacterium
CTTCCTCTCCTTCCTCTCCTTCCTCTTCTTGCTTGCCCATAGCCCTGTGTTCGACGCGCCGCAGGCTCGTCGAACTTGATCTGGAGGGACGCCCCGCGTCCCGACCCTTTCAGGACGCCGTCGCGCGCAGGACGGGTCAAGGCCGAGGAGCGGAGGCGCAGCCGGAGCGTGCCTTGACGCGCCCGAGCACGGCGGCAGCTCCCACGCCTGGTGTTGGCGAGCGACCTCTGGCGTGGCGCGAGGATCGACGCGGCCCTCTGCGGCTGACGCCGCACTGCCGCCGAGCTCAGGCGCGTCAAGGGCCGCTTCGCTTGAACCCTTGACCCTCCCTCCGCCCGTCGGCTGATCGGAGGGGTCGGGACGCAGGGCGTCCCTAAGAATTTCGACGAGCCTGCGGCGCGTCGAACACTGGGCTATGGGCAAGAGAAGCAAGATGGAGGGACTGGCGATCAGGCGCGACACACCTCTCCCCTTGCCGGAGAGGGAGGGGCCCGCGCCGAAGGCGTGGGAGGGTGAGGGGTCGCACCACCTTGGCGACACGACCCCTCGATCATCAGCCCACCGCGAACTTCAGCAGCTTGATCGCGTCGAAGTTCTGCACGCCGCCGCCCACACGCTTCAACGTGTAGAACAGCACGTACGGCTTGGCCGAGTACGGATCCCGCAGCACCCGCAGCCCCAGCCGGTCCACGATCAGGTACCCCTTGGCGAAGTCGCCGAACGCCACTGCAAAGGCGTTGGCCCCCACGTCCGGCATCGTTTCGATCTCCGTCACCGGGAAGCCGAAGATGCTGGCCGTCTGCCCCGGCTGCGTGGGCGGGTTCAGGATGTAGTCGCCGTTGTTGTCCTTGAACTTGCGCACCTGGGCGACCGTGCGCCGGTTCATCACGAACCGCCCATTCGGACGGAAGGCGGCGCGCGGCGCGTAGATCAGGTCCAGCATCTTGTCCGCCGGCGCGCTGGCCGGGAACGCGCCCGCCACGCCCGTGGCGATGTAGCCGACCTGGCCCCAGGTCTGCGAGGCGTCGGCCACGGTGGTGTAGCTCAGGAACCCCTTGGGCTTGTTCACCCCGTCGCCGCCCACGAACGCGGCGGACTCCTGGGCGGCGAAGGCGTCCTGCACCTCCTCGGCCAGCCACTCGTCGATGTTCACCGCGCTGTCGTCGAGCAGAGCCTGGGTGGCGGCCGGAGCGGCGTAGAGGTCGGCGGCGGGGAAGCTCAGGAGATCCAGCACCGGCGGCGTGGTGTCGCCCGTGCGCGCCGCCGTCTCCGTCGCCCAGTTGGCCACCAGGCCAGAAGTGGAGACGGGCTTCTGGTACACGCCCGCGCCGATCTCCAGCACGGTGGCGATCTCGCGCATGGGGCTGGCCTGCTGCAGCCGGCGCATGACGGTGCGCTCCAGCTCGGGCGGGGCGACGTAGCCGCCGGCGGTGGTGGTCCCCTCCGACAGCCCCTTCAGCTCCAGCCCGACCACGGCGCCGGTACGGACGTAGCCGTCGAACGCGGCCTTCCGCTCGTCCACCCCACGCACGGCGGCCTCCGCCAGCGCCGGACGCCGCGACGCCTGCCCCAGCCGCGTCATCCGCGCCTCGGCCTCGGCGAGCGCGGAGTCGATCCGCGCCACCTTCTCCTCCCACAGCGCGTCGGCGGCGCCCTTGGCCTCGATCTCGGCCAGGCGCCCGTCGTTGGCCGCCTTGTAGGCCTCGAACGCCGACATGACGTCGTGCAGCGCGGCCCGCGCCTCCGGCGAGGCGGCCGCGGTCTTGGTCTCTTTCATGGGTGGTGGTTCCTTGGGTTGAACATCGTTGATCCTCCCCGCGCGCAGCGGGGGGAGGTGTCGCGGAGCGACGGAGGGGCCGCGCCCGCGAGGGCGCGGAATGAGCCAAGCTCCCGGCCTGGAGGCTGCATCTTCCGCGCTCCCGCGCGGCCCCCTCCCGGCTCCGCCGTACTCCCCCATCTGCGATGGGGGAGATGAGGTCGCGCGGGGCCGAGCCCGGCTTGGCTAGCCGCGTGTCTTCCTTGTTTCTCTTGAGCCCCAGCCCAGTGTTCGACGCGCCGCAGGCTCGTCGAAACTTCAGAGGACGCCCTGCGTCCCGACGCCCTCGGTCGGCCGCCGCGCGGAGGGCGGGTCAAGGCCGGAGAGCGCAGCGAAGCGGAGCGTGCCTTGACGCGCCCGAGCACGGTGGCGCTCCGCTCACCGATCGAGCGCCATCCCTTTCTTCCGTCGCCCCCAGACTTGATCCGGGGGCCGAGCCGTCCGCACCCTCGCGGTCTGCGACCGCGTCAGCGGTGCGGGGCGCACCACGCTCGAACAGCGGATCAAGTCCGCGGGAGACGGCGTGTAGGAGCAGGCCTGACGCCCGCCTCAACCCGGACCTCTGCGCCGCCGCGCACGGCCACCGCGCGCAGGCCGCCTCAAGGGACCCCCCGCATTCGCGGGGGTCTCCGCTCCGCTCCGCCCTTGACCCGCCCTCCGCGCGGCGGCTGACTGGAGGGGTCGGGACGCGGGGCGTCCCGTAAGTAAGTTCGACCCTCCGGGAGGGTCGAACACAGGGCTGGGGCTAGAAAGGGAGAAGCGAGACGAGTGCAGTTGGCCGCCTCACAGCGTAAGTGGCTGATTGCGAGTGATCTTGCCTGGCTTTTGACAAACCTAGTAGGTGCGCTCGCCTTCCTGTGGTTTGCGTCAAAGACGTGGATCGAGCCGGAGCTGCGTGGTGAGAACGTCGCGCGTGGCGGCGACGCCATCGTTTGGTTCTTCACTGCGCTTCCCTTTGCAGCGGCTTGCCTAGTCGCTGACGCCTTGATGGTATCATTGGCGGTCCGCATAGCGCGGCGCTACGGGAGATGGGGGCCATTGCGAATGGCTCTCTGCATCGGTTTCGGATGGCTTCTTGTCGCCGCCATCGATGTGCGAAACCGCTTCTAGTCAGTCCGACACCTATCCCACCCGCAACCGCGCCCCCGGCAGCATCGGGAACGTCACCAGCGACACCTCCCACAGGTCCACGTCGCTGAGCACGCGCACCCGGCCGCCGTCCGCGCTCCGCGCCCGGCGCGTGCGGAACCCGATCGAGAGCCCGTCCAGCGCGCCGGCCTTCACCAGCGCCCCGGCCAGCCGCCCGCCCGGCGTGCCGGTCAGCACGCGGCCCTTCACCCAGAGCCCCCGCGCGTCCTCCCGCACGTCGTCCCACACGCCGACGGGCGCGCGCGCGTCGTGCTGGTGCAGCATCTTCAGCGGCCCTGCGGCGTCGGCCAGGGTGGCGCGGAACGCCCCCTGCGCCACCACGTCGTCGTTCAGGTCGCGCGTCCAGAACAGCGAGGCGTAGCCCTCGACGGGCAACTCGCCGCTCATCTCCTCCCTCCCCCTCGAGGGGAGGGTGTCTGGAGGCGTAGCCGACAGACGGGTGGGGCCTCAGAGCGAAGCGTAGGAAGCCCAAGACGCGGCGGCTGGACGGAGGGCGCCTTACGCTTCGCTCTCGCTCCCCCACCCGACGCTCGCTGCGCTCGCGCCACCCTCCCCTCGAGGGGGAGGGAGAAGGTCGCGTTCGTCATCGCCGCGCCTCCCGCTCGTCCAGCTTCGCCTCGATCCGCGCCAGGCTCATGCGAGAGGCGTCCGCCTGCGCCTCCAGCCGCGCGAGCCGCTCGGCGACGCCGGACTGCTTGTCCATGCGCCGCTCGATCGCGGCGATCCGCTCGGCCGCGCCGCCGGCCCAGAGCAGCGCGCCGCCCGTCTGCACCAGGAAGGCGAAGATCACCGCGACCGAGACCTGCCGGTCCAGCCGCCATCCTCCGGAGACCGCGACCTCGCTCATCGCCCCGCCTCCGCCGTCTCGCCCGCCGGCAGCTGCGGCAGCCCGGCCATCCGCCGCCGCTCCTCGGGCGTCAGGAAGCTCGCCCTGTCCAGCCGGTCCCACAGCTCGCCGCGCTCGGCCTGCAGCGCGGGCGCCGCGTCCAGGTCGACCGCGACGCCGCCGCGGGGGAACCGCGGCTCCAGCCAGGCGGTCAGCGCGCGCGCCGCCCGCTGCGCCAGGGGGACCACCGTCAGCCGCCACAGCGCCGCATTGGCCTCGGCGTAGTTGGAGTAGGTCGCGTCGCCGGGGATGCCCAGGAGCTGCGGCGGCACCCCGAACGCCAGCGCGATCTCGCGCGCCGCGGCGTGCTTGCCCTCGGCGAAGTCCATCTCCGCGGGGCTCAGCATCATCGGCTTCCAGTCGAGCCCGCCCTCCAGCAGCATCGGGCGCCCGGCGGCCAGCGTGCCTGCGTGGCGGCTCTCCAGCTCGGCCTTCAGCCTCAGGAACGCCTCTTCCGACAGCCGCTCCCCCTCGCGCGTGGCGTAGACCAGGGCGCCGGAGGGGCGAGCGGAGTTGTCCAGCAGCGCCTTGTTCCAGGCGGACGACGCGTTGTGCACGTCCACCGCGAACGCGGCCGCCTCCAGCGGCGAGAGTCCGTAGACGTCGTCCGTCGGGTTGAACAGCTTCAGGTGCAGCACCGGCGCCCAGCCGTCGGCCTCGCGCGCCAGCGTCGCCTCGCGGCCGCCGGCGGCGTAGGTCCAGGCCGCGGGCCAGCCGTCCGCGCCGGGCACGACCTTCACCCGGTCGGGGCGCAGCACGTAGAGTTCGGTGACCGCCCCCTCCTCGCCGGCCGCCTCCAGATAGGCGTTGCCCGCCGTCTGCAGGGAGCCGAAGAACCGCTCCATCAGGTCCGCGCCGCCCTCTTCCGGGTTCGGGCGGGCGAGCAGCCGGGCCAGCGGATCGTCGGCCGCGGCGCGCGCGCCGTCGCGCAGGGCGTAGAGCGGGATCGAGGCGGCGGCCTCCGCGATCATCCGCACGCAGCGATAGGCGACGGGGTTCCTCGCGAACCCCTCGGCGGCCAGGCTGGCGAAGTCCCGCGCCGTCCACTGGGGCCGGCCGGCGGTCGTCAGCGCCGCCAGCCGCCGCGCGACGGAAGCCTTCTGCTCAGGCGGAGGCGCAGCCGCGCGGGATCGCCCGGCGAGCCAGGAGGGGAGGGGCATGGGAACCTCGGGTGGGGGTGGCGGCGACGGCGCTCAGCGCGCGCGGCGGTGAAACTTGGGCGACCGGCGGAGCGCCCTCAGACGCCCGCCCACCAGAAGCGCCTGTGCGGCAGGCGGTTCTGGCTCATCCAGCGGGCCATCTCCTCGAACTCGTGGAACAGCGTCTGGCGCCCCGTGCGCTTACGCAGCGCGGCGACGAAAGGCTGCACGCTTTCCCAGTCGAAGATGACGTTGGAGTAGGACCAGCGCTTGTATAGCTCGGGGTCGATGATCCCCCGCTGGATGCCGATGGAGATCAGCTCGTACTCGTTCAGCACGGTTGCGATGGCGCGCGTGCCGGGATCGCCCTCCTTGCCGATGTCGGCGTAGCGGGCGATGTCGATCCCGGAGTTCAGGATCAGCGCGAATCCCTGTTTCGCGTTCTGGAAGTTGGTGTCGGCTTCCGCGCCCGCGATGTGCTCCAGCGTGGTCTGGCTGCGGGCGATCTTGCGAGCGCTGATGGTGCCCCAGATGGCGGCGACGACGGCCACGCCGCCGACCACCGCGGCCAGGATGCCCGTGAACAGGATCGCGAAGGTCTCGCTGGGGTGCGCCGGCCACCATAGGTGGAGCGCCAGCATCAGGCCGGCCCCCGCCGCGCCCCCGAAGAAGGCGAGGCAGCCCGTCAGCAAAATGGCCCCTGTCTTCACAGGGGCCATCGTATGGAGCGGGCGAGGAGAGTTGAAGGTCTATCGCGTGGGAGGCGTGCTGCCGCTCCAGCCGTCACGTCCCGTCGGGCGAAACTCGATCATGGGGATCCGCTCCATCCTTGAGCCTTGCTAATGGTCTATCAGCCTCAGGGCGTCCCGCATAGGGCGGAGCGCCCCGGGTCTGGCGTGAGCCACATATAGGGAGCGTCGGCGTGAACCGCACCTTAAGCGGCGCCGCCAGCATGGAGGATCACAGCCACCGCACCCGAGGGCCCTCGCCGCTGCGTCCCAGCATTAGCTCGCCCAGCGCCCAGACGAGGGCGTCCGCGCGGTCCGGGCTGTGCGAAGGCGAGGCCTCCGCCCCCAGTCCCATCAGCTCTTCCTCCAATGCGGGGAAGGCGCCGCAGTGGGTCACGCGGCCCTGCTCGTAGAGCGCGGCCACCGGGGCGGCGCGGGCCGCCTTGGAGCGAGCGGCGTGCACCAGCTTCACCGGCGCGGGCACGCCCGCCTGGCTGAGCACCGCGCGCACCATCTCGCCGCCCTGGTTCGCCTCCGCCACGATCCGCGCGGCGCCCCAGCGTTCCGCGCAGGCCGCGACCCGGCCGGCCCAGCCCATCGGCGAGAGGCCCCGCGCGCTCGCATCCTCCAGCACGTAGGCCCGGCCGCCCTCCCGCCCGGCCGCCACGATCCCGCAGGCGTCCCCGGCGGCGGTGACGGGCGGGTCGACCGCCACCACCACCGCCTCGAACGCCCCCGGCGCCGCGCCTCGGCAGCGGGCGATGTCGGCGGCGCGCCAGAGGGCGCCCTCGTCCTCAACCACCAGCCCCTCCAGCTCCTGGGCCGCCAGCCGCGTGCCGCCGTAGAGCTCGTGGAGGCCGGTCAGGAAGTCGGGGCTGAGGTTCTCCGCGTTGTCCGCGGTGCCCGAGCGCACCGTCACCGTCGAGGCCTCCGCCATCAGCGCCTTCAGCGCCGCGATCGGGCGTGGCGTGGTGGTCACCGCCAGGCGCGGCGCACGGCCCAGCCGCAGCCCCATGCGCAAGACGCTCAGGACCTCGCCCGGACGCCGCCAGGCGCAGAACTCGTCGGCCCAGGCGGCGTGGAACTGAGGGCCGCGCAGCGACTCCGCATCCTCCGCCGAGAAGGCGTGGGCCACCGCGCCATTGGCGAACTCCAGCACCCGCCGCGACGGATGGAAGGTCGGCGGCTCGGCGTCGCCGTAGTCCAGCCGCCGCAGGCCCGACGGCCCCTCGACCATCACCTCGCGCACGTCGTGCAGGGAGGGGCCGACCAGCGCCAGCCGCCGCCGCCTCAACGCCTGCGAGGCGATCCACTCGGCCCCCGCCCGGGTCTTGCCCGCGCCACGCCCGCCCAGCAGGAGCCAGGTGCGCCAGGGGCGGCCGTCGTCGCAGGCCTCAGGCGGCGTCTGCTCGCGCCGCGCCCCCAGGTCGAAGCGGCGGGCCAGGATCAGGCCCAGGTCGTACGGTTCGAACGCCGGGAGGCGCAGATTTGACTTCGTCGCTCCCCAGTATCTCCGCGACCCTTCGTTCCAGTCGATCGCGCATCCGCTCGACCTGGTCGAGGGTGTAGGTTGGGGCGTCCGGGTCATCCATGTCCATCTCGCTGGTGTCGGCGCTGGCGGGGAGCGTCTCCGCCGGCGCCGGGACGTCGGCGTCCAGCGCCTTGTCGGCGGCCGCCTCCATCGCCACGACCGCCTTGCCGGCGTCGGCGGCGAGCTTGACGGCGCGGGAGACCTTCTCGGCGTGGGCGACCGCCTCAGGGGGCGGGTCGCCGCTGAGCGCGAGCACCGCCTCGCCCAGCAGCGCCGCCAGCAGCAGCGCCTGGTCCCTGATCAGCTCCGCGGCGGAGCCCGCTTTTCCGGCCATGACAGGAAGATACGGGACCAGCGGGCGCGGAGGATAAGTCGGGGAGCCGCGGCGGGCGATCGCTTGCGGGGCAGGCGGTTGGGGGCGGCAGGAGCGGGAACGGGGGCGGACTTGTCCCCCCATTCGGAGCGACCTGCCCGTCGCCCTCGACCTAAGCTCTTGAAGTCACGAACGTTTCCGCCCGGTGGAGGAGGCGGGGGGACTACTCCGCCGCCACCATTTCCGGCCTCGGCGCGGGGGCCTCCGCCGCCTTCGCCGCCTCGATCTCGGCGGCTTTCGCCTCCACCAGCGAGGCGATGTGCTCGACCATCTCGTCGTCGGAGCCGAGCTTGTGGTCGGGCTTGCCGGCCATGTAGACCATGCCCGTGCCCTTGCCCGCGCCGCCGCCGGTGAAGCCCACGTCGGTCATCAGCGCCTCGCCCGGGCCGTTCACCACGCAGCCGATGATAGACAAGCTCAGCGGCGTCGAGACGTGCGCCAGCCGCTCCTCCAGTTTGCCGACCGTCTCGATCACGTTGAACCCCTGCCGCGCGCAGCTGGGGCAGGCGATGATGTTCACGCCCCGGTGGCGCAGGCCGAGCGACTTCAGGATGTCGAACCCGACCTTGATCTCCTCGACAGGGTCGGCGGCCAGCGACACGCGGATGGTGTCGCCGATCCCCGCCCACAGCATGGAGCCGAGGCCGATGGAGCTCTTGATCGTGCCCGAGCGGGTTGGGCCGGCCTCCGTCACGCCCAGGTGCAGCGGGCAGTCGATCGCCTCGGCCAGCTCCTGGTAGGCGGCCACCGTCAGGAAGGGATCGGAAGCCTTCACGCTGATCTTGAACTCGTGGAAGTCCAGGTCGCGCAGGATGTCGGCGTGGAACAGCGCACTCTCCACCATCGCGGCGGGGCAGGGCTCGCCGTACTTCTCCAGGAGGTGCGCCTCCAGCGAGCCCGCGTTCACCCCGATCCGCATGGAGCAGCCGTGGTCGCGGGCGGCCTGCACCACCTCCTTCACCCGGTCCTTGCTGCCGATATTGCCGGGGTTGATCCGCAGGCAGGCCGCGCCCGCTTGCGCCGCCTCGATCCCGCGCTTGTAATGGAAGTGGATGTCGGCCACGAGCGGCACGACCGCGGCCTTGGCGATGGTCTTGAACGCCTCGGTCGACTCCTTGTCCGGGCAGGACACGCGGACGATGTCGGCGCCGGCCTCCTCCAGCTCGCGGATCTGGTTGATCGTCGCTCGGGCGTCGGCGGTGACCGTGTTGGTCAT
>JASLDZ010000107.1 GCA_030151985.1 Caulobacteraceae bacterium
TTGGAGTCGCCGTCGTCCTCCTTGGCGAGGTCGTCGGCGGTGACGCGGGAGACGTAGCCGACCACGTGGCTGAAGGCCCCGCCGAAGGGATAGACCCGCGCCTCGCCCATCTCGGCGATCACGCCGGGCAGCTCGGGCGCGCGGACGCTGACGCGGCTGAACTCCTCCCAGCTGAGGTCGCTGGCGACGGCGACGGAGGCGGAGCGGGGCGCGGCCGCCAGCTCGGTGGCCAGCTGCGCCTGCTTCTCCGGCGTGATCGGGATGAGCTTGGCCAGCTCGGCCAGGGTGCCCGGCACGTCCTTGGCCTCGTCGCGGCGCATGAGGAGCCGCAGGTCGGGCCGGTTGGAGGCGATGGCGACGCCGTTGCGGTCCACGATCAGCCCGCGGGGCGGCGGCCGCAGGCGAAAGTTGAACTGGTTGGCGGTCGAGAGGGTGGAGTACTTCTGCGCCTCCACCACCTGCAGGTCCAGGAGGCGCCCGCCCAAGGCCAGCACGCCCAGGCCCGCGAAGCCGCCCAGCACGAAGGTGCGCCTGTGGAACACCGCCTGGCGGGCGTTCACCTCGTCGTAGAGGAGGGAAGGTTCCATGGTCACGGCGCGTGCTGGCCCCTACCGGAAGCGGACATCCGCGTCCTCGAACCGCTCGATAAGCCCGCGGCTGAGCGGAAAAAGGGCCACGGTGAAGGCGAACTGCACGCCCACCGCGATCGGGTCCGGCGGCACGTGCGCGTCCAGCATGGCGAACAGGTAGGCGGCGCCGAACGCGAGCGCCGTCGCGCCCAGGTACCAGACCGCCAGCACCGTCGTGCTCTGCCCCGCCATCAGGCTGCGCGCGGTGAGCGCCACGCCGTAGGCCAGGATCAGCGCCAGCGACCACAGCCCGAGCGCGCCTCCCCAGAACAGGTCCAGGAACAGCCCGGCGGCCAGGAGCAGGAAGGGGCCCAGCACCGAGGGCCGGATCACCGCCCAGGCGAAGGCGAGCACCATGGGGAAGACGGGCTCCGGCAGCGCCATGCCGAACAGGCGCAGCGGCATGCCGAGCAGCACCGTGCCGACGATGGCCAGGAGGGTCGGGGCGATCAGCCAGCTCCAGGGCTGCAGGCCGGCCATCAGGGCGCGTCCGGGATCGGCTTCATCGTGCCCGTCTCCAGCGCGCGGCGGGCGGCGGGCGAGAGGGCGGGCGTCTTCGGCTTGGGCTTGGCCTTCGGTTTGACGGCCGCAGCGTCCGGTGCGCGCGGGGCCGCGGGCTGCGTCCGCACCGTCGCCGGTGACGGGGCTGTCGCTGTCGGGCCCCGGATCGTCCGCCCCGGCGTCACCGGTTGTCCCTGTGCGGTCCCTGTTCCTGTCCCCGCCTTGTCACCGCCTGCCGGCGCCCCGTTCGGAAGCGCGGGCGCGGGCGGCGGCGCGGTCCGTGCCGCCAGCTCCGCCTGGAGCTGCGCCGCCTGGGTGGGATCGAGCGGCGGCGGCGACTTGGCCGCCAGCGCCTCGGCGTCGGCCAGCTTGCCGAAGTCCTGGAAGTCGAGCATCCGCACGTAGTCGATCGCCTGCCGGTCGGCGTAGAGCCTCACGCGCCAGACGCCGCGCAGGTCGCGGACGGCCACGCCCACGGGCAGGCCGCGCGGGTAGACGCCGCCGTCTCCGGAGGTGAGGATCAGGTCGCCGTCGCGCACGGGGTCCTGTCCGCGCAGGTACTCCAGCCTGGGGTTCGGCCCCCCGTCGCCGGTCAGGATCGAGCGGGCGTTGTTGCGGTCGACCAGGACCGGCGTGCGGCTCTCCACGTCGGTCAGGAGCAGGATGCGGCTGGCGTTGCGCGACACGCCCACCACGCGCCCGACCAGCCCATGCTCGCTCATCACCGGGTCGCCCGACTTGACCCCCGACTCGGCGCCGGCGTCGGCTAGCCGCGCGTTGGAGAAGGGGCCGCGCGCGTCCGACACAACACGCGCCGCGATCGAGGGGATCGGCGGCTCGGTGCGCAGCTTCAGCAGCGCCTCGTAGCGGGTGTTGACGTTCTTGAGCGCGATGGCCGCGTCGCGCCAGCGCTCCAGCTCCTTGACCCGCTCGCGCAGGCGCCGGTTCTCGCTGACGGCGAAGAAGTAGCCCTTCACCTCGGTGGAGGAGTCCGCCAGCCAGCGCACCGGCGTGGCGAGCACGCCCGCCACCGGTTCGATCAGCTCGTCGAACTCGTTGCGCGCGCCGCCGTAGCCGCCCGGCCCGATGTGGTCGCGCTTGTCGGCCAGGAGCAGGAACAGCGCGACCAGCGCGGCCACGATCGTGGCCGCCGTCGCCGCCCAGATCAGCGGCGCCCGTCGCTCCTGCAGGGGATCGCGGAAGGCCAACGCGAACACGCTCCTCGGCTAGTCGACGCCGATGCTAGACCGACTCGCGGCCACTCTCTCACTCCGTCTCCCCCGGACTTGATTCGGGGGTCGAGCGTGGTGCGCCTCGCCCGCTGGAGCGGTCGTCAGACCGCGAGGACGCGGACAGCTCGCCCCCCCGATCAAGTCGGGGGGAAGCGGAAGAAGGAGGGCGCGGAGCGACACATCTGCGCGGAGAAAGAAGGGTCAGGCCAGCGAGGCGTCGAGCACGCCCTTCATCCACTTGGGATGCTCGAGCACCTTGCCGCAGCCCAGCGCCACGCAGGAGAGCGGGTCGTCGGCGACGGTGACAGGGAGGCCCGTGTGGTCGCGGATCTCGGTGTCCAGCCCGCGCAGCAGGGCGCCGCCGCCGGTCAGCATGATCCCCTTGTCGGCGATGTCGGCGGCCAGTTCCGGCGGCGTGGACTCCAGCGCCACCTTCACCGCCTCGACGATCTGGGTGACCGGCTCGGCCAGGGCGTCGGCCGCCTGCTTCTCGCTGATGCGCACTTCCCGAGGAACGCCCTGCATCAGGTCGCGGCCCTTGACCTCGATGGCGAGGCCCTCGCCGTCCGCCGGCGCGCGGGCTGTGCCGATCTCCTTCTTGATCCGCTCGGCCGTGGTCTCGCCGATCAGGAGGTTATGGTGGCGGCGCATGTAGCTGATGATCGCCTCGTCCATCTTGTCACCGCCGACCCGCACGCTGCGCGAATAGACGATGCCGGAGAGGGACAGGACCGCGACCTCGGTAGTGCCGCCGCCGATGTCCACCACCATCGAGCCGGTCGGCTCGTGGATCGGCAGGCCCGCGCCGATCGCCGCGGCCATCGGCTCGTCGATCAGGCCGACCCGGCGCGCGCCGGCGTTCAGGCAGCTGTCGTTGATCGCCCGCCGCTCCACCGCCGTCGCGCC
>JASLDZ010000153.1 GCA_030151985.1 Caulobacteraceae bacterium
CCCGCCTGGCGCGAGATCTACGAGACGGACGCCGAGCGGCGGCAGGACTGGCCCGAGGCGGAAGCGACCTTCGGCCGGATCCTCATCGGGCTCGACCGCTTCGGCTACGAGGCGGCTGTCGTGCCCAAGGCCAGCGTGGCCGAGCGCGCGGCCTTCGTGCTGGAGCAGGCCTCGGCGGCGGACGGGGCGTCCTGAACGTCTGTCGAGTTCACCACTTAGGGTGGTCCCCGCACAGGGCCCGGCGGAAGCCCCCTCGCGGCCCCTCCCCGCGCGTCTCTGACAGCGGGCTGCTGCTCGCCATAAGATTGATATAACAGGTTTTCGCAACGTGGCGCCGAGCGCCGACGCCGCGGGGCCGGCGCGTCCTGGACACGTCGCGGAGGTTTCGCTTCTGCAGACCCGGGAAACGCGCATCCCTTAACCGTCCGACAACCTTAGCGGGCTCTTGCTAGGCGTCGCGTGGGCCGAGGTCTGCGCGGCGGGCTCAGAAGCGCCTGCCCTACGGCTCTTCAAGGCGCCGAGGCGGACTCGGAACCTGCACTGCCGACGCCTATCGCCTGTTGCCGTGCCAAGGATGCCTATGCCCTACGATCTGCGAACCTCCGCTCCCGCCGCCGGCGGCGCCGAATTCTCCGCCATCGCGCCGGTCCGCAGTCTGGGCGTCGCGGCGCTGGGGCGGCTGGTGTTCGAAGGCGCCGGGCTGCAAGAGACCTGGGAGAAGCTGATCGGCGCCGTCAGCGCCAACGCGGCCGACTACGGAGCGCTGCTCGACCTCTCGACCCTGGTGCAGATGACCGGCAGCCGCGAGAAGGGCCTGGAGCTGCAGGCCGCGGCCATCGCCGGCCAGCGGTGCTACCGCACCCGCCACGGCGCGGGCGCGTTGAAGGTGCTGGCCTTCATGACCGCCGGCGACCTGATGGCCAACACGCCCATCGACTTCCTGCTGGAAGGCTCCGACGTCGAACTGACTATCTACTTCGTGGACGGCCGCCTGCCGGCGCCGTCGCAAGTGCCGGACCACGATGTCGCCTTCCTGGCGATCGGCCAGTCGGACGACGGATCCAGGGCGCTGGCGGCGCTCGGCCCGGAGCCCTTCGCGGCCTGGCCGCGTCCGGTGGTGAATGGGCGCCCGGAGCTGATCGCCGCACTGAGCCGCGACGGCGTCGCCGACGCCTTCGAAGGCCACCCGAACATCATCTGCCCCGCCACCCGCCGCGCGGGGCGCGCGATCCTACAGCGAATCGCGGCCGGCGAAGCGGACCTGGCGGGCCTGCACCCCCGTCTCGCCTTCCCGATCATCGCGCGGCCCCTGGGGTCGCACGCCGGGACCGGCCTGGAGAAGCTCGACTCGCACCAGGAGCTGGCCGCCTACCTGGCCGAACAGCACGCTGCGGAGTTCTTCATCGCCGCGTTCTACGACTACCGCGGCGCCGACGGCCTCTTCCGCAAGCTGCGGGTGGTGTTCGTGGGCGGCCGGCCCTTCGTCAGCCACATGGCCGTCTCCGAGCGCTGGATGGTGCACTACCTGAATGCCGATATGGGTCAGGCGGCCAACCGCGCCGAGGAGGCGGAGGTCATGGCGAGCTTCGACACCGGCTTCGCCCTGCGGCATCGCGCCGCGTTCGAGGCGCTCAGCCAGACCCTCGGTCTCGACTATTTCGGCATCGATTGCGCCGAAACCCGCGACGGGCGGCTGCTGGTGTTCGAGAGCGACGTGGCGATGATCGTCCACGCCATGGATTCCGCGGAACTCTACCCCTACAAGAAGCCGGCGATGACGAGGCTTTTCAATGGCTTCGTGGCCGCTCTCGCCACCGCCGCGGGCCAGAGCCGCATGGCCGCCTAGGGCTCCGAAACGCGCCGCGCGACTCGGTGAAACCGGAGCCGCCGGAACTGCTATCGGTTTTTTATGCGCAAAGACTCTCCTCTCAGGCGAGTCGCGTTGCGCCTACGCTTAACGATCTGCTAACGGTGTAAATTGAAGTCGGTTCGGCGCACGCTCGGCATGTCCGGTGCAGTAGCTGGGGCGAATGGGCATGGGGGCCCAAGTTCTGTTCAGGAGTGACACAATGCGCATGCGTGGGATCAAGGCTCTGGCCGCGGCGGCCAGCGCGGCCGCTATGACGTTGGCGTTCGCGGGGCACGCCTCCGCCGGCGAGAACATCTCGGTGAGCTACGTCGATATGTACACGGGCTACACCGCCGGTATCGGGCCCGACGAGCACGCCTACACGAACATCATGCGGTTCACGGCGACCTCCGACCTCACGGGCAATCCGGTGCCGGACCTCTACGGCTTCTGCATCGACATCGGCCACAACATCGGCCTGTACGGACAGGGCACGCCGGGCCTGTCCTACTACGACAACCAGGGCGACAACGCCCCGTTGCTGAACTACGGCGACACGCCGCCCAGCACGCTGCTCCCGGGGCAAGTCACGGCGATCTCGAACCTGGTGGATGCGGGCTACCTGCTTTACGTGAACAACGTGGGCACGAGCGGCGAGGCCGACATGTGGCTGCAGGAGGCCGCGATGCAGGCCGCCATCTGGAAGATCGAG
>JASLDZ010000113.1 GCA_030151985.1 Caulobacteraceae bacterium
CGCTCCACGCTCGTGCCCATGGCGTACTGGTTGTTCTCGATCACGTAGACCACGGGCAGCTTCCACAGCTGCGCCATGTTGAAGCTCTCGTACACCTGCCCCTGGTTGGCCGCGCCGTCGCCGAAGTAGGTGAAGCTGACGCCCTGGTCCTGGCGGTACCAGTGCTTGAACGCCAGCCCCGTGCCCATGGAGACCTGCGCGCCGACGATGCCGTGGCCGCCGAAGAAGCCCTTGGCCACGTCGAACATGTGCATCGAGCCGCCCTTGCCGTGGGAGGAGCCCGGGGCGCGGCCGGTCAGCTCCGCCATGACCTCGCGCGGGTCCATGCCGGCGGCCAGCATGTGGCCGTGGTCGCGGTAGCCGGTGATGACGGCGTCGCCCTCGCGCTGGATGGACTGCACGCCCACCGCGATCGCCTCCTGCCCGATGTAGAGGTGGCAGAAGCCGCCGATCAGCCCCATGCCGTAGAGCTGCCCCGCCCGCTCCTCGAACCGGCGGATCAGGAGCATGTCGCGGTACCAGCCCAGCTGCTCGTCCTTGGAGGGGGCGTTGGGCTTGTTCCGGGGGGCCGGCCCGGCCGCCTTGGCCGGGGCCTTGCCCGCAGCGCCTCGGGGAGCCTTGGGAGCCGCCGCAGGCGATGCGGGGGCGGCCTTCGCGTTCGCACGCGCCATCGCGCAGCGTCCTCCATGCCGGGGTCGCGTCCGGAAACTGGCCCGGGCGTCGAAAGTCGGCTGTGACCTAGAGGAAACGGTCTGGCGAGGCTAGGGCGTGGGCGGTGCAAAAACCGGCGGCGGCGCCGTCCTGCACAGGTGAACGCCGTTCAGGAACGGCCGCGTCGTCAGGGCTTGAGGCGGATCACGTAGTCACGAGGGTCCGTGAAGCCGAGCATGCGCTTGGAGCGCTCCTCCACCAGGTCCGCGCTGAGGCTTGTATCGCTCATCAGCCGGATGCGCTGCTCCAGGTCGGCGCGCTGCGCCTGCAGCCGCTGCAGCTCGACCGTGCGGGCGGTCAGCGTCGAATCGCGGTTGCGGTCGGTGAGCAGCCCCCGCTCGCCGGTCAGGGCGCTGACGGCGAAATAGAAGATGAGCAGGGCGAAGACCGTGGTCGGCGCATAGGGTCGGAACCGCTGGAACACCGCCGCACCCATCGCTCCCCCGCCCGCCCGAACCGCCAGATCAACCTTACGACGATGTGACCCCGGTGTGCTTAACGGGCCGTTGAAGCGCAAGCGCGGCCGTGGGAGCGTCGCACGTCCACAGGGACCGGAGATTCCCATGCGCACCTTGATGCTGATCGCCTTCGCCGCCTCGCTCGGCGCCCCCGTGGGCCTGTCGAGCGCGGCGGCCGCCGCCGCCCGCTGCCACGACGCCAAGGGCAAGTTCACCAAGTGCCCGGCCGCCGCTCCCGCCAAGCCCGTGAAGTGCAAGGACGCCAAGGGCAAGTTCGCCAAGTGCGACGCGCCGGGCGCCAAGCCGATGTGATTCGGGTGGGGAGCGGCCGTCCGCTCCCCTTCCGCCTCAGCCGCGCACCACGCCGAGGCCGGCGTAGACCGCCTGGTCGCCCAGCATCTCCTCGATGCGGAGCAGCTGGTTGTACTTGGCCAGCCGGTCGGAGCGGGCCAGCGAGCCGGTCTTGATCTGCCCGCAGTTGGTGGCGACCGCGAGGTCGGCGATGGTGGAGTCCTCCGTCTCGCCCGAGCGGTGGCTCATCACGCTGGTGTAGCCGAGGCGGGTGGCCATATCGACGGCGTCCAGCGTCTCCGACAGCGTCCCGATCTGGTTGACCTTGATCAGGATGGCGTTGGCCAAGCCCTTGCCGATCCCGTCCGCCAGGCGCTCAGGGTTGGTGACGAAGAGGTCGTCGCCGACGAGCTGGATGGTGTCGCCCAGCGTCTCGGTCAGGTGGGCCCAGCCTTCGAAGTCGTCCTCCGAGCAGCCGTCCTCGATGGAGAAGATCGGGAAGGCGTCGACCAGGCCCTTCAGGTAGTCGGCCATGCCGCCCGCATCCAGCGTCTTGCCCTCACCGGCCATGACGTACCTGCCGTCCTTGAAGAACTCGGTGGCGGCCACGTCCATGGCCAGCCAGAAGTCCTCGCCCGCCTTGTAGCCGGCCGATTCGCCCGCCTTGACGATGAACTCCAGCGCCTCGTGCGCGGAGCCGAGGTTCGGGGCGAAGCCGCCCTCGTCGCCGACGTTCGTGTTGTGTCCCGCCTGCTTCAGCGCCGACTTCAGGCTGTGGAAGATCTCAGCGCCCATCCGCAGGCCCTCCGAGAAGCTGTCGGCGCCGGCGGGCACGACCATGAACTCCTGGATGTCGATCGGATTGTCGGCGTGGGCGCCGCCGTTGATGATGTTCATCAGCGGCACGGGCAGCACGTGCGCCGAGACGCCGCCGACGTACTTGTACAGCGGCTGCCCCGCCGAGATCGCCGCCGCCTTCGCCGCCGCCAGGCTCACGCCCAGGATGGCGTTGGCGCCCAGGCGCGACTTGTTCTCCGTGCCGTCGAGCGTGATCAGCGCAGTGTCGAGCCGGCGCTGGTCGGAGGCGTCGAACCCCGACAGCGCGTCGAATATCTCGCCGTTCACCGCGTCCACCGCCTGCAGCACGCCCTTGCCGCCGTAGCGGTCCGCGTCGCCGTCGCGCTTCTCCACCGCTTCGTGCGCGCCGGTGGAGGCGCCGGAGGGCACGGCGGCGCGGCCGAAGGCGCCGTCCTCCAGGGTGACGTCCACCTCCACCGTCGGATTGCCCCGGCTGTCGAGGATTTCGCGGGCGGTGATGTCGACGATCTCGGTCATCGGGTCCTCGGCTCGGCCTCGCTATCGCTCGTTGGCCGAGGATGACGAGTAAAAATGCGGAAACGGCGCGCGAGCCTTAGCCCACGCGCCGCACCGAAGTCACGATCAAGCTCGCCCCGGGCGGGGCGGAGGGGTCAGCAGTGCACGCGGCGCTTGGCGATCTCGTGGCCCGCCACCGCGCCGACGCCCGCGCCGACCAGGCCGCCCAGCACGTCGCCGCCGATCAGAGCGCCCGAGGCGCCGCCCACCAGCGCGCCCGCCACCGTGCCCTTGTTGCCCGAGCTGCGACGCTCGCGGCGGCAGTCGCGGGCGTAGCCGTGCCGGCGGGCGTAGGCGCGGCGCCGCTCGACCTGCCGGTCGTAGCTGGTCTGCGCGTGGGCGACGGTCGGCACGGCGACGGCGGCGACCGGGACGGCCATCGTCGAAAGAACGGTGGCGAGGGCGCCCACGGACGCGGCGAGGGTCTTCATGGCGATCTCCTGTTCAGCCAAGCTTCGCCGTCTGAACGGCGAACCGGCGGAAAGGTTCGCTCCGTGCGCCTGAACCCGGCCTGAACCCGCGGCGGGACCGGCGCGGGCGCGGCGGGCCCCCTCAGTCCTCGGCGGACTGGATGACCTGGCGGCCCTTGTACATGCCGGTCTTCAGGTCGATGTGGTGCGGACGGCGCAGCTCGCCCGTCTCCTTGTCCTCGATGTAGGTGTTGGCCTCGAGGGCGTGGTGGCTGCGGCGCATGTTGCGGCGCGAGGGCGAGGTCTTGCGCTTGGGAACGGCCATCGGGCGATCTCGTAGGGGCTGGGCGCTCGGCGGCGCGTGATCAGGCGCGGCGGACAGCGCCCGTCGCGTGAGCCGGCGTGTATGGCGAAGAACGCCCCCGGTTTCAACCCTTGGGCCCGGCCGCGGCGGGCGCGACCCCGCCCGCGCTCCCCGCCACCGGCGCCGTCCCGTTCTCCGCCGGCGCGGACGGTCGCCGCCCGAGGAGCGCGAACGCCGCCGCGACGATCACGATCACCGAGACCATGGCGATCCACCAGATCGAATGCCCCCGCCGCGCGGTGCGCCCGCCCTGGGTGACGCCGGTGGGATCGTCGGGCGGAGGCGTGGACATGCAGGCGGAACCGAGACGGCGAGGGCAGGTTCCTGCGCATGGCCCTGCCTCGCTCCAAGCCGGCCCAGCCGTTACGACGCGCCCTGCCCGTCGCCCCGCCCCCTCCCCTCTTGCTCTTCTTCTCTTAAGCCCCAGCCCAGTGTTCGACGCGCCGCAGGCTCGTCGAAACTTCTTAGGGACGCCCTGCGTCCCGACCCCTCCGGTCAGCCGCCGCGCGGAGGGCGGGTCAAGGCAGCGAGCGCAGCGAAGCTCCTGCGAAGCAGGTCGCCTTGACGCGCCCGAGCCCGGCGGCCGTGCGCGGCGGCGCAGAGGTCCGCTGCAACCGAGCGCGACGCCCCTTCCTTCTCTCCCAATCATCCCCGCGGAAGCGGGGACCCAGGTTTGAACCGCAAGCGACCCACTCGCCGATGGAGCGCGGAGCTAAAGCCTGGGTCCCCGCTTCCGCGGGGATGATTGGGAGAGAAGATGGCCAGCGTGGTGGACCTGCCGCCGTGCTCGGCCGCGTCAAGGCACGCTCCGCTTCGCTGCGCTCTACGGCCTTGACCCGCCCTGCGCGCGACGACGTCCTGAAAGGGTCGGGACGCGGGGCGTTCCTCCAAGCAAGTTCGACCCCTCCGGAGGGGTCGAACACAGGGCTATGGGCAAGGAAGAGGGAGGGTGCGTGGAGCGGACGTTCCAAAAGGCAGCTCTGGGTGGAACAACGACATAGCTGCGGGACGCTAGAAGCGGGGTGGCGGGCAACGAGTAGCTGACTTCAGTCTCACATCCGAAATTTTTAGCTTGAACTTCCGCTCACGCTCCGATCCGTAGTGGCCTAGTGTAGCAGTCCCCTCAAATGTGGGTGGCGCACCATTTCCCCTTTTGTCGCGGCTGCCATGATCGGGTGGACCGTACATTCTGACAAGAACAAGGTCGGTGAGATAGCCCAAACTCTTGCGATTTAGCCAGGTCACGCCAAGGCTGCCTTCGCCAGAAATGTGCCCGCTAGGATCGGCGCTGCTACCCGCTGTAATGGTCCAGCCAGGAGGTATTTGACAGGTTGCGAGCGTGGTCACGCCCCACGTATCCACGTCGAAGGCATTAACGTATTGATCCTTGGCTAAAGGCAGATGCACTAAAGACAGTAAGTATGTGTGGGGATGATCAGCTAGGGGCGTCGCAGCTGACAAAACGAGGCTGATAAACGCTGCTTTCATTCGGAGACTGTCTGCTCCAGGGTTTCAGTACGCAAGGGGTCGGAAGCGGAACCTGGCGAGGCTGCCGCACCAAGATCCAAACCCGTGCATCTCTCTCGATCCCTCCCCGAGGGGGATCACCGCGAACTTATCCCCGCCCTCCTTGGCGCCCGCATCATCCCCAGTGACCCCGCGGCATGGGGAGGGCGTCTTGGATCCGCGCTCTTGACGGCCGGTGGGGCGGTGGTCGTGCGGGGTTTTGGCGGCGGGGATTGAAACCGCCGTGTCCGGGGCGCGTCGGATGCGCTCCGCCCGCCGGGTGGCGCGTGAGAGCGCGCCGGGGCGCGTGGGGTCAGAGCCCGCGCTTGGACGAGCCGTACCTGGGCGGACAATGCCCGCTTCGGCGACCCCCGAGAGCGACCGCGTGGAGCGCCGGCCTGGCCGTCGAAACACATCGCGCATTTCTCCCTCCGGTCCCCGGACGGGGGCCGGCGCTCCACCACCTCCCCAACCGCCCCGCGGCGCGGAAGGCACGGCGCGTGCGCGGTTCGCGGCGGCGCTCACACCAGCCGTGACCTCTCCTTCGCCGCGGCGATGAAGCTGGTGAACAACGGATGCGGCGCGAAGGGGCGGCTCTTCAGCTCCGGGTGGAACTGCACGCCGACGAACCACGGGTGGTCGTCGCGCTCCACAATCTCGGGCAGCACGCCGTCCGGCGAGAGGCCGGTGAAGCGCAGTCCCGTCGCCTCGATCCGGTCGCGGTAGCCGATGTTCACCTCGTAGCGGTGGCGGTGGCGTTCGCTGATGTCGGTCGCGCCGTACATCTCCGACACC
>JASLDZ010000183.1 GCA_030151985.1 Caulobacteraceae bacterium
CCGCCGCGTGCGCCTCGATCATGGCGCGAAGCGCATAGATCTCCCCGAGCTCGTCCTCGCCCATCAGCGCGACCTGGGCGCCGTGGTGCGGCGTGGCCACAACCAGGCCCTCGATCGAGAGCCGGCGCAGCGCCTCGCGCACGGGCGTGCGCGACATGCCGCACAGCGCGGTCAGCTCCTCCTCCTTCAGCCGCATGCCGGGAGGGAAGCGGCCCTGCAGCACCGCCGAACGGATGAAGTCGTAAGCTCTGGCGCTCGCTGTCGACACCGGCCACCCCGCGCCCGTCCTGGATCGGCGGGCCGCCCTTCTTAGCCGCCCCGAGGCGATCCGCGAATACAGCGATAACGGGCTCGTCCACTTCCCCACCGCATTGCCGATGCGGGTGGTCGCGCCTAAGAGCGGCCCGTGAGATCGCCGCGATCGAGCCGAGGCATCGTCCACGTCGCCGCCCTGCTGGCGGTGGCGCTGCTGACGCTGGCCGGCGTCCGCTCCAACGTGATGCGCGCCGCCGAGCTGGCCGGCGGTTCCGCTCCCGTCTGCGGCATGGCGATGACCCTGCACGCCGATGGGGAGAAGGCGCCCGGAAAAGCGCACGCCTCTTGCGAGTTCTGCGCCGCGGCGGCTCACGCGCCCGTCCTGTACGAGGCCTCGCCCGCGGTCGCGCCCACGCGCATCGCCTGGATCGTGTGGCGCCCCTTCCAGACCCGCGGCGCCCGGGCTCCGCCCGCCGTCGCGGCGAGGGCCCGCGGCCCGCCGGAACCAACGCTGATCGCCTGAACCGTGCGCGAGGCCTCGGCCTCGCGCCTCCTTCACGTCAGCAGCGGCGGCGCGGATGCGCTCGCGCGCTCCCGGACCGATTCCCCATGACCCGCCACCGTCTCGCGAGCGCCGCCGCGCTTGCGCTCCTCGCCGCGCCTCCGCCGGCGGCCGCCCAAACGCCCGCCCCCGCGCCCACAGCGTCCACCGTCGAGCAGGTGGTCGTCACCGGCCGAGCCGCGGCGATCGCCGACCAGCCGATCGGCCAGACCCTCGTCACCGTGCCGCGCGAGCTCTTCAAGGACACCGCCGCCTTCAGCGTGGGCGACATCCTGAAGCTGGCGCCGGGCGTGAGCTTCATCCAGGGCAACGGGCCGCGCGACGTCTCCGTCTCGATCCGCGGGTCGAACGAGCGCCAGACCTTCGCCATCCGCAACGCCCAGGTGTTCGAGGACGGCTTCCCCGTCACCCAGCCCGACGGGACGGCGCGGAGCGACCTGACCGATCCCCACGCCTACGCCGGCGTGGACGTGGTTCAGGGACCGTCCTCGGCGCTCTACGGCAACTACGCCACGGGCGGCGCGCTCCTGTTCCGCACCCGTCCCGGCGGCGACATCGACGGGGTCGAGGCGGGCGTCGACGTCGGAAGCTTCGGCTACGTCAACGGCTACGCCACCATCGGCGGCAAGGGCGACCGCTACGAGTACTCCGCCTTCCTCAGCACCGTGCGTGGGGACGGAGCGACCGGGCACTCCGGCTTCGACACCACCACGGAGAACATCCTCGCCACCTACGCGCTCACGCCCCACGACCGGGTGACGGTGAAGCTGGTCAACAACGACCTGGACGCCGACCTGTCGCTGCGACTCTCGCGCAACCAGTATGCCGTGAACCCCTACCAGCAGGGCTGCGCCTCGGCCGCGACGCCCGGCTGCGCGACGCTGAGCCTCTTCACGAACGGCTTCAACGGCGCCCGCCAGACGGCGAGCGCCGACCAGGTCGGGTCGGGGCGGCACGACCGGCGCACGATCGTGGGCGCCCGCTACGAGCACGACATCGACGACCAGACGGTCTGGCGCACGACGGCGGACTTCGACGACCGCGACATCCGCCAGCCCACGGGTGCGACGGACTTCCGGGGCGACTACCCGTCCTTCAACGTCATAAGCGACGTCACGCGTCGAGGCGACCTGTTCGGCCGCGGTTCGACCACGCTCGTCGGCGGCTTCTTCAACTACGAGACCATCAACTCGACGGTCCTGAACCTCCTGCCCGTCCCCGGCGCGCGGGACGGAGGCCTGACCCAGACGGTGAACGGCCATCAGCTCAACGCCGGGCTCCGCGGCCGCGAAGAGCTGGACCTCACGCCCGCCCTGACGGCCATCGCCGGCCTGGGCCTGGAGTACACCGCGCTGCAGGCGGGCGAGGTGAACGTCGGCTATCCCGCCTCCGGCGCGCCCACCCTGACGCCCATCTCGGCGGACCGCACCTTCTTCAACGTCGCGCCCGAGGCGTCGCTCGTGTGGAAGCCGGAGGCGGCGTGGGCGCTGCACGCGCGGGTCTCCACCGGCTACGGCACGCCGCAGGCCACCAACCTGTTCGTGACGCCCCAGGGCGTGTTCGGAAACAACACCCAGCTGAAGACGCAGAAGAACACGGGCGTCGATCTCGGGGCGGAGTGGACGCGAGGCGCCGACCTGCACGTGGTGCTCACGGGCTTCTACGAGGTCTTCGACAACGAACTCGTCACCCAGTCGGCGGGGGTGAACCTGCAGAGCTACACCTTCAACGCCCCGCACTCCGAACACCGGGGCGTGGAGCTGGGTTTCGACTGGCGGCCGCTGCCCCGTCTCCTCCCCGGCGCGCGGCTGTTCGCCTCCTACCTGTACGACGACCAGCGCTACACGACCTACGCCGAGCAGGTCACGTCGGGGACGGCGACCGCGACCTTCGACAGGTCGGGGAACAGGATCCCCGGCGTGACGCCGAGCTTCGGCACGATCCGGCTCATCTACGACCAGCCCACCGGACCCCTCCGGGGCCTCGGCGGCTTCGTGGAGGGAACCGGGCGCGACGCCTACGCGCTCGACAACGCCAACCTCGTCTCGGCCCCGGGGTACGTCCTGCTGAACCTCGACCTGCACTACGACCCGCCGGCGGGGGCCGGACCGCTCTCGCGGCTGCGCTTCCACGTCGAGGTGCAGAACCTGCTCGACCAGCGCTACGTCGCCTCCGCCAACAACATCACCGACACGCTGAACCCCGCCACCGGCGCGCAGAACGGCCCGGGCGTGCTGTCCGCCTCCACCGGCTCGATCTACGCGGGCGCCCAGCGTTCGGTGTTCGGCGGCGTGCGCGTGAAGTTCTGAGGCGCGCGGTGGTGCAGGCCCCCCCTCCGGAAGCGGCGGCGAGAGCGCCCCGCCGGCCCTGGCCCGATTTCGCCGCGGTGTGGCGCTGGCACTTCTACGCCGGGCTCTTCTGCATCCCGTTCGTCTGCTGGCTGGCGGTGACCGGATCGATCTACCTGTTCCGGCCGCAGGTCGAGGCGTTCGTCGATCGCCCCTACGCGCACCTCGCGGCCGGCGCCCCCCGGATCGCCCCCTCGGCGGAGGTGCGCGCGGCCCTGGCGGCCGAGCCCGGCGCGGCGCTCCACGCCTACCAGTTCCCGAGCACGCCCGACGGCGCCGCGCAGGTGCTGGTCGGCAAGGGCGTCGGTGAGACGCGGGTGTGGGTCGATCCCCGCGACGGCCGCGTGCTCAAGGCCGTGACCGAGGACAGCCGGCTGATGAAGGTGGTGTTCCGTCTGCACGGGGAGCTGCTGCTGGGCGACCGCGGCTCGATGATCGTGGAGCTCGCGGGCTCCTGGGCGGTCGTGATGATCCTGACCGGCCTCTTCCTCTGGTGGCCGCGCCAGGTCCAGGGGCTGGGCGGCGTCGTCTATCCGCGGCTCGGACGAGGGCGGCGCCTGTTCTGGCGCGACCTGCACGCG
>JASLDZ010000239.1 GCA_030151985.1 Caulobacteraceae bacterium
GCCTCCAGCTCGGCGATGGGGCGTTCGAAGTCGAGGTAGTGGCGGGGGGCGCCGGCCATGCGGTGGGGTGCTCGGACAGGGGAACAGGGCGGCGGAACCTAGGCGTGCGTCGATGTGCGGGCAAGCCGACTAGGAAGCGCAAGCTCGCCCCCCTATGACCTGCCCCATGCCCGCCATCGACCGCTCAGCCCTGCTCGACCCGCTCGCCTTCGCCTGCGTGGAGGCGGGGCTGGTGGTGCTGCACCATCGGGCCAACGGCTTCGCGGTGGAGCGCAAGGCCGACGAGAGCCCCGTCACAGCCGCCGACCGCGCCGCCGAGGCGGTGTTGCTCGACGCGCTGGCGCGGCTCGCGCCCGGCGTGCCGGTGATCGCCGAGGAGGAGGTCGCGGCCGGGCGCATCCCGCAGGTGGACGACGTCTTCTTCCTGGTCGACGCGCTCGATGGCACCGCCGAGTTCGTCCGCGGCGGGACCGACTTCACCGTCAACGTGGGCCTGATCGAGGATGGGCGGCCGACGCTGGGCGTCGTGCACGCGCCGGCCAAGGGCCGCATCTACGCCGGCGCGGAGGGCGGGGGCGCCTGGACGGCCGAGGTGGCGCAGGGCGGCCGCGAGATCGGCCCCCGTCGCGCGTTGCAGGTCGCCGCGCCGGGGGAGCGCTGGGCGGTGGTCGGCTCTCGCAGCCACCTCGATCCCAAGACCCGCGCCTATGTCGAAGCCCTTCCAGCTGGAGACATGCGCCAAGCGGGCTCGTCGTTGAAGTTCGGGCTCGTGGCTCTGGGCGAGGCCGACATCTACCCCCGCTGCGGCCCGACGTCGGAGTGGGACACCGCCGCCGGCGACGCGGTGCTGCGGGCGGCGGGCGGTCGGGTGCTGGGGCCGGACGGCGCGCCGTTCCGCTACGGCAAGCCGGAGTTCAAGAACGGGCCGTTCGTGGCGAGCGGCGACTTCGACACGCCGGCGATGGGGCCGTTCCTCTAGCGCTCCAGGCGGTTCACCCCTCCAGCACTTCCACGCTCTCCGGCGCGGCGATCTGGATGCGGAGGCGTTGAACGTCTCCACGCAGGCGCAGCAGCCTGCCCTCGAAGCTGCGAAGGTCGACCCCGGCGGTCGCGAAGTCCCGCATGACGCGCGACGCGACCTCGGCCGACGCCACGCTCGACCAGTCCCGCGTGAAGTCGATGTAGCTGAGGTTGCGGGTCGCGCCGACGCGCTGCACGCGACCCTCCACGATCTGCAGCCCCGTCGCCCACGGCGCCAACTCGGCGGGCAGGAGCACGCGGTAGGCGTCCAGCGCCCAGAGGCCGCGGCGCCGCGAGCGCGCGCGGGCCTCGACCTCCAGCATCTCCTTGGCGAGCGCCCGTTCGCCGGCGGCGGGGCGGACGCGGGCGGCGCCCTCCCGCAGCAGCGCCTCCTGCAGCCAGGCGCCGCCCTTGAGGCGCACGTGCGCGAGCGTGCGGCCCTCCGCGTCGGCCAGGGATCCGGCGGAGAGGAGCTGCACTTGGCGGCCCTTCGCCAAACGGTCTAGCGCCGCGCGGGCGTTGACGGCGTAGGCGGCGTCGCCGGCGGGCGCTTGGATCCCGGCGAGCTTGACCTCGCGCCTGTCCTCGAGGCGCAGGCGGTCGCCGGAGAGCACGTCCGCGACCCTCCGCTCCCCCGCCGCGGCCAGGGTGTCGAGGCGCACGCGCGAGCCGCAGCCCGCGAGCAGGAGCGCGCCGCCGAGGACCGCCCGGCGGCGCACGGGGATCAGACCGGCCGGACCTTCAGGCGCGCGCCGCCCAGCACCGCGACCACCTTCACCCGCGTGCCGGCGACGAGCGGGGCTTCGCTCTCGGCCGCCCACTCCTTGCCGTCGACGAAGACGCGGGCGTCGGCCGCCGCCTCCCCCTCGTGGCCGACGATGCGGGCCGACGCGTTGGAGAGGTCGCTGACCTCGCTGGCGTGCAGCCGGTGCGGCAGCCAGCGGCGGGCGGTGAAGGTCGTGAGGACGGTCAGCGCCACGAAAGCGAGCACCTGCACGATCAAGCCCGTCCCCGGCAGGAGGAACAGGGCCGCCGCCACAACACCGGCGGAGGCCGCGGGCCAGAGCAGGTAGCCCGACCCGGTGGACAGCTCGGCCACCAGGAAGGCGGCCGCGATCGCCACCCACACCCAGGCGGGCTGGGCGACGAGCAGGGCTTCGACGCCGGTCACGACTGCGGCTCCCGCGGCGTGGTCGGGATGTAGGCGCCGCCCTCGGGCGTGGGCGGCCGCTGGCGTGGGCGCTGGGCGGCGGGCGGCGCTCCGGCGGCGGCGGGCGATCCCCCGGCCTTGAGCAGTTCGGACACGCCCACCACCGCGCCGGTCAGCGCCCCGAAGTCCGCCGGCACGATCAGCGTCTTCTGGTTCGGCGCCGACGCGAGCTTGCCGAAGGCGTCCACGTAGCGCTGGGCGATGAAGTAGTTCAGCGCGTCGATGCTGCCGGCCTCCACCGCGTCAGACACCACCTGCGTGGCCTTCGCCTCGGCCTCGGCGGAGCGTTCGCGGGCCTCGGCGTCGCGGAAGGCGGCCTCGCGGCGACCTTCCGCCTCCAGCACGGCCGCGCGCTTGGAGCCCTCGGCGCGCGTCACCTGCGCCTGCCGCTCGCCATCCGCCTCGGTGATGACGGCGCGGCGCTCGCGCTCGGCCTTCATCTGGCGGGTCATGGCGTTGGTGATGTCGGGCGGCGGCAGGAGGTCCTTGATCTCGATCCGCGCCACCTTCACGCCCCAGGGCTCGGTCGCCCGGTCGATGGCGGTGAGGAGGCGCGTGTTGATCTGCTCGCGCTGGCTCAGAACGTCGTCCAGCTCCATGGAGCCCACGACGGTGCGCAGGTTGGTCATGGTCAGCTGGGTGATCGCCTGGTCGAGCTGGGAGACGCGGTAGGCGGCGGCCGCGGCGTCCATCACCTGCACGAAGACGATGGCGTCGACCTGCACGGTGACGTTGTCCTTGGTGATGACCTCTTGCCGAGGCACGCCCATCACCTGCTCCATCATGTTCATCTTGCGCCCGACGCGCTCCATGAAGGGGGTCAGGATGGCGATGCCGGGGGAGAGGGTGCGGGTGTAGCGGCCGAACTTCTCGACCGTGAACTCATAGCCCTGGGGAACGACCTTGATCGCGCCGGTGGCGACGAGCAGCGCCAGCACCACCAGGACCGCAAGGACGACGAACGACATGAAAGTCGACTCCGTTGAAGAGGAGCCGAAGCTAGCGCGGCCACAATCCCGCCGCCATGG
>JASLDZ010000241.1 GCA_030151985.1 Caulobacteraceae bacterium
ATGGATCTCGCGGCGGGCGGTCACCTCACGCACGGCAGCCCGGCCAACCAGTCGGGCAAGTGGTTCCGCCCCATCCCCTACACCGTGCGCCGCGCCGTCTCCTCCATCGCCTCGTAGTCGAGGAGCTCGTCGTCCTGGCGCACGGTGTAGGGGATGGGGCGGAACCACTTGCCCGACTGGTTGGCCGGGCTGCCGTGCGTGAGGTGGCCGCCCGCCGCGAGGTCCATGCCCATGAAGGCGTCACCCGGCTGCAGCAGCGCCATGAACACCGCCTGGTTGGCCTGGCTGCCCGAGTTCGGCTGCACGTTGGCGAAGACGGCGCCGAACAGCCGCTTGGCGCGCTCGATCGCCAGCGTCTCCACCTCGTCCACGAACTCGCAGCCGCCGTAGTAGCGCCGGCCCGGATAGCCCTCCGCGTACTTGTTGGTGAGGATCGAGCCCTGCGCCTCCAGCACGGCGCGGCTGACGATGTTCTCGGACGCGATCAGCTCGATCTGGTCCTGCTGGCGCTTCAGCTCGCGGCCGATGGAGGCGGCGATCTCGGGGTCGCCCTGCGAGAGGCCGGCGGAGAAGAACGCGGCGTCGGCGGCCACGGGCTTGGCGGGAGCGTTCATCGGCGGAAGGTCCGGGCTCGGGGAAGCGCCCTTTTACGCCGCTTCGAGCGAGGCGCAACGCGGCGCCGGCGCGCTATCCCTCCGCCGCCTCCAGCCGCACGAGCAGCGTCCCCTCCGCCACCTGCTGGCCGACGCTGACGGGCGCCTCGGCGACGACGGCGTCGAACGGCGCGGTCATCCCGTGCTCCATCTTCATCGCTTCGAGCGTGACGACGGGCGCGCCCTTGGCGACGCGCTCGCCGGCCTTCACCGCCAGCTGCACCACCTTGCCCGGCATGGGCGCGAGGAGTTGACCGTCGGAGGTGGCGCCTGCAGCCGATCCGGCTAGCGGCGGGAAGAAGCTTAGGCCGTAGGCCGAACCCGACTCATAGATCACAAAAGGCTCTTCTGCGATCCGAGAACTCTGTACGTCTCGACCGCTGAAGCGGGCGCTTCGCTGCTCGCCCTCCACCCAGACCGGCGTTTCCAGCCGGGGCGGCGCGTTGAGACGAAAGCCGATCAAGCCGAAGGCGTTTAGCGCGTCCTCCAGATCGGTGTCAGTGCGTCGAGCCCTCGAGACGAGTTCGTTCACGGCGCTCTGTGACGGCGTCTTGGCAGGCAGCAGACTCTCTAAGTTGGAAGCGATGAAGCCTGTATCCACCTCGCCGGCCACAAAGGCGGGATGGTGGGCCGCCTTCGCAAGGAAGCCCGCGTTGGTCCGTACCGGCCAGACCTCCGTCTCCTCCACGGCCGCCGCCAAACGGCGGGCCGCCGATGTTCGATCGGCGTCGTGAACGATGATCTTGGCGACCATCGGGTCATAGAACGGGCTAACCTCGCCACCCTCTTCCACGCCCGCATCCACCCGTACTCCCCGCCTCTCGAAGGCGAGATCAAAGTGCTCCAGCCGACCCGTGCTCGGCAGGAAGCCCGTCGCCGGGTTCTCCGCGTAAAGCCGCGCCTCCATCGCCCAGCCGTCGATCTTCAGCTCGTCCTGGCGCTTGGGCAGCGGCTCGCCGGAGGCGACGCGGAGCTGCCATTCCACGAGGTCCTGGCCGGTGATCATCTCCGTCACCGGGTGCTCGACCTGCAGGCGGGTGTTCATCTCCATGAAGTAGATGCGGTCGGCGCGCAGGCCGTCACTGGCGTCGGCGATGAACTCGATGGTGCCGGCGCCGCGGTAATCGACCGCCTTGGCCGCCCGCACCGCCGCGCCGCACACCGCCTCGCGCGTGGCCGCGTCCATGCCCGGCGCGGGCGCCTCCTCGATCACCTTCTGGTGGCGGCGCTGCAGCGAACAGTCGCGCTCGAACAGGTGGACGACGTTGCCGTGACTATCGGCGAACACCTGCACCTCGATGTGGCGGGGGCGGGTGACGTAGGTCTCGAGCAGCACCCGGTCGTCGCCGAAGGCCGCCGCCGCCCGCGACCGCCTTGACCAGAACGGGATAGCCGATCTTCGCCGCCTCCGCAGCCAAGCGCGTGGGATCCTGGTCGTCGCCCTGGTAGCCGGGGGTGACGGGCACGCCCGCCTGCATCATCAGCGCCTTGGCGGCGTCCTTCAGCCCCATCGCACGGATCGCCGACGGGGGCGGGCCGACCCACGTCAGCCCCGCCGCCTCCACCCGCTCGGCGAATTCCGCGTTCTCGCTCAGGAAGCCGTAGCCGGGGTGAACGCTGTCGGCGCCCGTCTCCTTCGCGGCGGCCAGCACCTTGTCCATGTCGAGGTAGCTCTCGCGCGCCGGCGGCGGGCCCAGGCGCACGCTGAAGTCGGCCTCGCGCACGTGCGGCGCCTTGGCGTCGGCGTCGGAGTAGACCGCGACCGTCTCCACGCCCATCCGGCGGCAGGTCTTGATGATGCGGCGGGCGATCTCGCCCCGGTTGGCGATCAGGAGACGCTTGAGCACGAACCCTCAGAGCTGCTGCAGGCCGAGCGCGAGCAGCCCGACGAGCATGATCGAGAA
>JASLDZ010000383.1 GCA_030151985.1 Caulobacteraceae bacterium
CGGCCGGCGTCGCGGGAACGGTGGTGCCGGGCGCGGGCGCGGAGGCCGAACCGCCCGCGGCGGGCGCGGCGGCGGCGCGCTTGGGGTCCGGCGGCGGGATCGGAACCGGGCTGGAGCTCTGCTGGCGCAGCCAGGCGATCAGGTTGATCCGGTCCTCGGGCTTCTTCAGGCCCACGAAGCTCATCTTCGTGCCCGAGACGTAGGCCTGCGGGCCGCCCAGGAACATGTAGACGTGGTCCAGGTCCCACACCGGCTGCTTGGAGCCGAAGTCCTGCATCCCCTGCGAATAGGCGAAGCCGGGGTGCGAGGCGGGCTTGCGGCCGATCACGCCCCACAGGTTGGGGCCGGTCTGGTTCGGGCCGCCGTTGGCGAAGTTGTGGCACGACTGGCACTTGGCGGAGGTCGCCTGCCCGGCCGCGACGTCGGCCGTGGGCAGCACCGTGCCCCAGTCGGGGGGCGTGTCGGGCGCGGCGTCGCCGCCGCCTTCGGTCGAGGCCTCCTGGATGGTCACCGCATAGCCCGGCTTGGCGGGCGGCTTGGCGGGCGGCGCGAAGAACATCTCCGCGCCCTGCCGCAGCAGCAGGATGGCCAGCCCGGTCGCCAGGATCGCGCCGAACAGCTTGTTCCACCGAAGATCGTCGTGCATGTGCGCCCGGGCCGAAGACAAGGAAGCGGGCCGAAACGGGGCGGCTCAGGCCCCCTTTTCAGCGTCGGGCGTGTCTGGCACGGCGAGCCTGACCGCGCAACCGGCGCTGTCCGGCCGGGAAGGGCCCCATGCACGCCATCGTCCTGATCCCCGCGCGCATGGCGGCGACCCGCCTGCCCGGCAAGCCCCTGGCCGACATCGGCGGCGTCCCCATGGTCGTGCGCGCCTGGCGACAGGC
Source organism: Caulobacteraceae bacterium (assembly GCA_030151985.1). Classification (GTDB taxonomy): domain Bacteria; phylum Pseudomonadota; class Alphaproteobacteria; order Caulobacterales; family Caulobacteraceae; genus JASLDZ01. The sequence continues at coordinate 885 of JASLDZ010000383.1, forward strand.
GCAGGCCGCGGGCGTGGGAGAGGCGGTGGTGGCCGCGGGCGACCCGGAGATCGTGCAGGCCGTGGAGGCGGCGGGCGGCCGCTCCGTGCTGACCGACCCGACCCTGCCCTCCGGCTCCGACCGGATCATGGCCGCGCTGCGCCACCTCGATCGGGAGGGCCGCTGCGAGGCGGTGATCAACCTGCAGGGCGACATGCCCTTCGTGGACCCGCAGGTGGTGCGGGACGCCGCCGGTCTCCTGGCGCGTCGCACCGATTGCGACGTCGCCACCGTCGTCACGCCCGAAGCCTCGCCCGCCGACCGCGCCAACCCCGACGTGGTGAAGGCGGTGCTGGCGATGGAGCCGGGCGCCCGCGAGGGCCGCGCCCTCTACTTCACCCGCTCCACCCTGTACGGGGAGGCCCCGGTGTGGCGGCACGTGGGGATCTACGGCTACCGCCGCGCCGCGCTGGAGCGCTTCTGCGCCGCGCCGCCCTCGCCCCTGGAGCGGCGGGAGAAGCTGGAGCAGCTGCGCGCGCTGGAGATGGGCCTGTCGATCTGGGCGAGCGCCGCCGCCGAGGCGCCGATCGCGGTGGACTCGCCGACGGACCTGGAGGCGGCTCGCGCGTTCGCCGCCCGGAGCTAGACGCCGAGCGCGGCCAGCGCCTCCTCCGCCGCGCGCATCCCCGTCGCGTAGGCGCCGTGAGCGGTGGAGAACCACGTGCGGTGGGTCGCCTCGCCCGCGAAGAACAGCCGCCCGTCGATCGGCGCGGCCAGCGCGGCGCGGTCGGCGACGCGGCTCGGCAGGGCGTGGCTGTAGGCGCCTCGCGACCAGGGGTCCTTCTCCCAGCAGGTCGAGGCGAGCGGCCTCAGGCGCCGGCGCAGCCCCGAGCCCAGGGCCGAAACGATCTGGTCGATGGCGAAGGCGACCGCCGCCTCACCCTCCAGCTCCCGCGCCACGTCGCCGCCGAAGTAGCTCTCGATCACCGGGCGGCCGAAAGGGCGGATGTGGTGGCTGGCGGTGCGGGCGGTGTCCGTGGCGCCGTAGAGCAGGCTTTCGGCCGGGAAGTCTTCCGCGCGGTCGAGGTGCAGGAACACCTTGTCCGCGAGGCCCAGCGGCACGCCGGTCGCGGCGCGCGCCTTGTCGGGCAGGGGCGGGTCGAACGCGACCGCATCGTCCGCCAGCAGCGACGAGGGGAGGGTGACGATCACGGCGTCCGCCTCCAGCGTCCCTCCCGGAGTCTCCACCCGGACCGCGCGTCCGCCATGGTCGATCCGCGTCGCCGGCGTGGACAGGCGCACCGGCAGGGCGCGGGCGGCGTGCGCGATCGCGGCGCCGTAGCCGGAGGGGACGCGGTGGTTCTCCTCGCCCTCCGCGTAGGCGGCGTAGTCCTTCACCGAGATGCGGTCGAAGGCCTCGCCGTTGTAGGCGGCGGAGAAGGCGTTCAACAGGCCGTTCCAGCGGCCGCCGGGCTTCAGCAGGTCGGAGGCGGGGCGGTCTTCCGGAGCCTCGGCGGCCTTCGCCAGCCGATGCTCCAGCGCGCCGAACGCCTCATGGAAGGCGCGCTGCTCGGCCGGCGGGAAGTTGGCGGTGAGCGCCGGTCCGGCCCAGGGGGGCGGCGTCTCGTCGATGGCGACGCCCTGCGCGGCGAAGAGGCTGCGCCACGGGTTCCGCTCGGCGTCGTGCAGCCACCCGCAGCCGAGGTCGAGGCGCAAGCCTTCGCGCGTGACGGTGTGCGCCCGGCCGCCGACGCGGTCCCGCGCCTCCAGGATCGCGAGCTCCACCGGCGCCCTCGCCAGCCGCAGCCCCGCGGCTATCCCCGCCGCCCCCGCGCCGAGCACGACGATCCGCGGCGCGCTCATGCAACCGCTCGCCGCTTGGAACATTCAGGCAACATGACCGACCGCAACCCCAAGCAAGACCCCGATCCGCCCTCCAACGCGGAGAAGGACCCCGACGACTGGGTCACGGGCGATGAACCGATGACCGGGGCGCAAGGCTCCTACCTGAAGACGCTGAGCGAGCAGGCCCACGACCCCGACGCGTACGCCGACAACCTGACCAAGGCGGAGGCCTCCAAGCGCATCGACGCGTTGCGGGAGAAGGTCGGCTTGCACGGCCGCGCGGACCACAGCTGATCTTCTTTCCCGCTCATCCCGGCGAAGGCCGGGACCCAGTTCCAGCGGCGCTCCCGAGCTCGGCGTCACTGATGGCGAGATCCGGCATCGTCACTCCCGCAACTGGGTCCCGGCCTTCGCCGGGATGAGCGGTTGAGGAGGTTCAAACCTCCGCCCGCGCCTTCACCAACTCGTCCACCACCGCGGGATCGGCGAGCGTGGACGTGTCGCCCAGCGCATCGGTCTCGTTCGCGGCGATCTTGCGCAGGATGCGGCGCATGATCTTGCCGGAGCGAGTCTTGGGCAGGCCCGGAGCCCACTGGATCGCGTCCGGCGCGGCGAAGCGGCCGATGTCGGCGCGCACCTGGTCGCACAGGGCCGCCTTCAGCGCGTCGGAGGGCTGTTCGCCCGACTTCAGCGTGACGTAGGCGTAGATGCCCTGGCCCTTGACCTCATGCGGGAAGCCGACGACCGCGGCCTCGGCCACCGCCCGGTTGTTCACGAGTGACGACTCCACCTCGGCGGTGCCGATCCGGTGGCCGGAGACGTTGATCACGTCGTCGGTGCGCCCGGTGATCCAGACGTAGCCGTCCGCGTCGCGGCGGGCCCCGTCGCCGGTCGTGTACTTGCCGGGGTAGGTTTTGAAGTAGGTGTCGATGAACCGCGCGTGGTCGCCGTAGACGGTGCGCATCTGGCCGGGCCAGCTGTCGGCGATCACGAGGTCGCCCGCCGCTTCGCCCTCCAGCACCTCCCCTTGCGGGTTCACCAGCTGCGCCTGGACGCCGGGCAGGGGCAGGGTGGCCGAGCCCGGCTTGGTGGGGACGGCGCCGGGGATGGGCGAGATCAGCACGCCGCCGGTCTCGGTCTGCCACCAGGTGTCGACGATCGGCAGCCGCCCGCCGCCGACCACCTCGTGATACCAATGCCAGGCCTCCGGGTTGATCGGCTCGCCTACGGTGCCGAGCAGGCGGAGCGACGCGCGCGACGTGCCCTCCACCGGCCCCGACCCCTCCTTCATCAACGCGCGGATGGCGGTGGGGGCGGTGTAGAAGGTCGAGACCCGATGCTTGTCGATCACGCACCAGCAGCGCGACGCGTCGGGATAGTTCGGCACGCCCTCGAACATCACCGTCACGCCGCCGTTCGCCAGCGGGCCGTAGACGACGTAGCTGTGGCCCGTCACCCAGCCCACGTCGGCGGTGCACCAGAAGACGTCGCCCGGGCGGTGGTCGAACACCAGCTCGTGCGTCCAGGCCGCCCAGAACAGGTAGCCGCCGGTGGTGTGCAGCACGCCCTTGGGCTTCCCCGTCGAGCCCGAGGTATAGAGGATGAACAGCGGGTCCTCGGCATTCATGGGCTCGGGCGGGCAGTCGGCGTCCACCGCCGCCGCGGCCTCGGCGTAGGCGACGTCGCGGCCCTCCTGCATCGGCACGGCCTTGCCCGTGCGCTTGACGACCAGCACCGTCTCGACGGTCGGCGTGCTCTCCAGCGCCTGGTCCACGTTGGCCTTGAGCGGGATCGGCTTGCCGCCGCGCACGCCCTCGTCCGCGGTGATCACCAGCCTGGACGCGCAATCCTGGATGCGGCCGGCCAGAGCCTCGGGGCTGAAGCCGCCGAACACCACCGAGTGGATCGCGCCGATCCGTGCGCAGGCCAGCATGGCGTAGGCCGCCTCGGGGATCATCGGCAGGTAGATCGTCACCCGGTCGCCCTTGGCGACGCCGTGGCGTTTGAGCACGTTGGCCATGCGGCCGGTGCGCTCGTGCAGCTGGCGGTAGGTGATGCGCTCGCTGTGGCCCGGGTCGTCGCCTTCGAAGAGGATGGCGGTCTCGTCGCCGCGCGTGCCGAGCCAACGGTCGATGCAGTTGACGCTGGCGTTCAGCTCCCCGTCCGCGAACCAGCGGATGTGCAGGTCGTCGGCGGCGAAGGACACGTCCTTCACCCGGGTGAAGGGGGTGGACCAGTCCAGCCGCTTCGCCGCCTCGCTGAAGAAGCCTGACGGGTCGCTCGCCGCCCGCTCGCGCATGTCGGCGTAGGCGGCGGCGTTCACGCGGGTGCGCGCCGCCCAGTCCTCGGGCACGGGATAGACCTTGGCCGCCTCGCTCAACGCTCCGCTCCCGCAGCCGTTTGTCGTTGCGGGCGATCTAAGGGCGCCGGCGATCCGGCGGCAACGGTCAGGGGTGGGCGGGCTCGACCTTCTCCGGCGTGTTGGTCTTGGCCGCGGCCGTGCCGGGCGTCGCCTTCACGCCAGGAGCGGGCGCGGCGCCGGGGATGGGCTGGCCCCCATCGGTGGTCGGTCCCTTGGCGCCCTTGGGCGGGGTGACCATGGCGAAGGTGGTCTTCGCCGACTTGAAGGTCTCCGCCGGCTTGGCCGCGATCGCCTGCTGGACGCCGCCGTAGTGCAGGACGTCGATCGCGCGCTGCAGCTGGAAGTCGTCGGCGGGGTGGTCCACGTCGTCGGTCATCACCGAGTCCGGACCGGCGAAGCGCACCTTCTTGCCGTCCTTGTCGGTCTTGCCGGAGGGATCCATGGAGGGCGGCGGCAGCTCGATCGCGGTGTTGATCTTGCGCACACGCCCGTCCTGGCTGTCGAGCGCGTTCTTGTAGGAGCTCTCGGAGAAGTCGACCTGCTCGTCGGTGATCAGCTGCGCCTCGTCCTTGGCGCGGGCGACCACGAGGTCGGGCACGATGCCGGTCTTCTGGATCGAGCCGCCGGACGGCGTGTAGTATTTGGCCGTGGTCAGCTTCACCGCCCCGTCCTTGCCGCCGCGCAGAGGGATGACGGTCTGCACCGAACCCTTGCCGAAGCTGGTCAGGCCCACGATGGCCGCGCGCTGCCGGTCCTTCAGCGCCCCCGCGACGATCTCCGACGCGCTGGCCGAGCCGTAGTTGACCAGCACGACCATGGGCACGCCCTTGATCATGTCGCCGTTCGGCCGGGCGTTGTAGCGCTGGATGTCCTTGGGGTCGCGGCCGCGCTGGCTCACCACCTCGCCGCCGTCGAGGAAGCAGCCCGCGACGTCGACGGCCGAGTCCACGAGGCCCCCGGGGTTGTTGCGCAGGTCGAGCACCAGCCCCTTCATGTGCGGCAGCTTGGCCTTCAGGTCGCGGATGGCGGACGCGGTCTCGGCGCCCGTCTTCTCGTCGAAGCTGGCCACCCGCAGATAGCCGATGTCGCCCTCCACGTGATGGCTGACCGAGTGGACGTTGATCACCTCTCGCGTCAGCTTGACGGTGAAGGGGTCCTTCCTGTCGCGCACGAAGGTGACGCTGACCGTGGTGCCGACGGGCCCCCGCATGGACTTGATCGCGTCGTTGGCGTTCTGGCCGACGATCGACTGGCCGTCGATGGCGGTGATGTAGTCGCCCGCCTTGACGCCCGCGCGCGCCGCCGGGGCGCCGTCCATCGGGCTGACCACCTTGATGGCGCCCTCGTCGGCCTGCACCACGATTCCCAGGCCGCCGTAGTCGCCGCGGGTCTGGTCGCGCATCTCGCCGAACTCGTCGGGCGCGAGGTAGCCGGAATGCGGGTCGAGCGAGGTGAGCATCCCGTCGATGGCCGACTGGATCAGCTTCTTGTCGTCCACGGGCGTCACGTACTGGCGCTTCACCGTGGTCAGCACGTCGCCGAACAGCTCCAGCATCTTGTAGGTCTCGGGACCCGCCGAGGCGGCGGCCGCCTGCTGCTGGGCGAACGCCATGGCGCCCGCGCCCAGCGCGAAGGTCGAGATGCCGATCAGGAGCAGCTTGCGCATCGGTTGGCCTCGAAAGCCCGCCCGTCCGGACGGAACGCGCCACCATACGGGAGAAGCGCGCGCGCGAATATGGCCCGTCGTCGCGACGTTTGAAGCGCGACCGCAATGCAGGCGCGTCAGCCCTTGGCGAGGAGGGGGCCGGGATCCTGCGGCTCAGCCCCTTTGCGCAGCTCCATGTAGAGTTCGGAGGGCGGCTGCGAGGCGGGCGGGGCGCGGCCGATCAGATCGCCCGCCTTCACCAACGCCCCCACGGGCGCGTCGACGCGCTGGAGCCCGGCCAGCACCAGCCGCCAGCCGCCGGCCAGGCGAAGGATCACCACCAGCCGCCAGGCGCGCAGCGGTCCGGCGTATTCGACCTCTCCGTCGGCGGGCGCGCGGACGGCGGCGTCGGGGGGCGTGGTCCAGGCGATCCCCTGCGCGCGGCCGCGTCCGGGCCAGGCCTCGCCGAACCGCCGCACGGGCGAGCCCGTCGCCACGGGGGCCAGCAACCGGGCCGGCGGCGGGGTCGAGACCGCCCCGCCCTCGCCTCCCAGCGCCAGGGGATCGCCGCGCGAGGCGGCCTGCGCCTGCCGCTCTCCAGGCGTCAGCAGGAGCGCGTCCAGGCCGCCCGGCGACCCGGCGACGTGGTC
>JASLDZ010000298.1 GCA_030151985.1 Caulobacteraceae bacterium
CATGCGCCATGTCGAAACCCTGGCGGGCGCCCGGGAATGGCTGGCCGGGCGCGAGCTGTCGCTGGCCGACTTCGCCGCCGCCGCCCACCTGTCGGTCGTGGACTACGTGGGCGAGGTCCCTTGGGCGGAGTTCCCGCTCGCGAAGGCCTGGTACGCCAAGCTGAAGTCCCGCCCGGCGTTCCGTCCCCTGCTCGCCGACCGGCTGCCGGGGCTGCCGCCCGCCCCGGACTACGCCGACCTCGATTTCTGAGCGGCCGCGCCCGCCTCGAAAACGGCGGCCTGATCGGCTATATGGCCGCCTCACCCCAAGAGGACGGACGGCAGGGGCGAGCCCGCACCCGCGGCGCGCAAGACGATCGGCATGGTCAGCCTGGGCTGTGTGAAGGCCCTCGTGGACTCCGAGCGCATCCTCACCGACCTGAAGGCCAAGGGCTACGAGACCGCGCCCGACTACGCCTCGGCCGACGCGGTGGTGGTGAACACCTGCGCCTTCCTCGACTCCGCCCGTACCGAGAGCCTGGACGCGATCGGCGAGGCGCAGGCCAGCGGCAAGCCGGTGATCGTCACCGGCTGCCTGGGCGCGGAGGAGGGGCTGATCCGCGACCGCTTCCCGGACGTGGCGGCGATAACCGGCGCGCACGCCTATGACGCGGTGGGCGCGGCCGTCGCACGCCTCGCGCCGCAGCCGCTGGACGCCTCGGCGGGCGGCTCGGTGGAGCCGGTCGCCGCCTCCGCCGTGCGGCTGACGCCGCCGCACTACGCCTACCTGAAGATCAGCGAGGGCTGCGACCACGCCTGCAGCTTCTGCATCATCCCGCAGCTGCGCGGGGGCCTGGTCTCCCGCCCGGTCGGCGAGGTGCTGGCCGAGGCCGAGCGGCTGGTGGCCGAGAGGGTGAAGGAGATCCTGGTCGTCAGCCAGGACACCTCCGCCTACGGCAAGGACCGGCGCTACGCCCCCGGCGTCTGGCGCGGACGCGAGTACGTCGGCGACCTGGAGGGACTGTGCCGCGGCCTGGCGGAGGTGGCGGCCGAGCACGGGACATGGGTGCGGCTGCACTACGTCTATCCCTACCCCAGCGTCGACCGCATCGTGCCGCTGATGGGCGAGGGGGCTTTGCTCCCCTACCTCGACATCCCGTTCCAGCACGCCAGCCCGTCCGTGCTGAAGGCCATGCGCCGCCCGGCCAAGCAGGCCAGGACGCTGGAGCGGCTGGCCGCCTGGCGGGCGCTGAAGCCCGAGCTCGTAGTGCGCTCCACCTTCGTCGTCGGCTTTCCCGGCGAGACGGAGGCCGACTTCGAGCAGCTGCTGGATTGGCTGGAGGAAGCACGCCTCGATCGCGTCGGCGCCTTCGCCTACGAGGACGTGAAGGGCGCCCCCGCCAACGCGCTCCCCGGCCACGTGCCGGAGGAGGTCAAGCAGGCGCGGCGCGAGCGGTTGATGACCGTCGCCAGCCGCATCAGCCGCGACAAGTTGCGCGCGCACGTCGGCCGCACCCTGCCCGTCCTCGTGGACGCCGTGCGGGCGGACGGCACGGCGGTCGCCCGCACCCGCGGCGACGCGCCCGAGGTGGACGGCGTGGTCTACGTCCAGGGGGGTTCGCACCTGAAGGCCGGCGAGTTCGCTCGCGTACGGATCACCCGCACCGACGCCTTCGACCTGCAGGCCGTGGCCTTGGACCGGCCGACGAGCGCTCCCGCCGCCCCGCCTCGCCGTCTGCACCGGGTGATCGGGCGCCGCTGGCAGTAGCGGCCGCTTGAGTCTTCCGGCGCCTGCGAACACGCGACCTTAAGCATTAATCGCGCAAGGTCGGCCTCGAACGCTCCCCTGTTCGAGAACCGGACGCCGGCCTTCCCATGTTCCAGATCATCGGCATCGTGCTGCTCTTCGGCTTGGTGTTCGGCAGCTACATCATGTCCGGCGGCAACATGGGCGTGATCATCGAGGCGGCGCCGCACGAGCTGATGGCGATCCTGGGCGCGGGCGTGGCCTCCTTCCTGATCTCCAACTCCATGACCGTCATCAAGGCCACGGGCGGCGGGCTGGGCGCGGCCTTCAAGGGGCCGAAGTGGAAGTCGAGCGACTACAACGACCTCCTGGCGCTGCTCTTCACCCTCACCAAGACCATGAAGTCCAAGGGCGTGGTGGCGCTCGAAAGCCACATCGAGAAGCCCGGCGAGAGCCCCATCTTCTCGAAATATCCCAAGATCCTCAAAGACCATTTCGCCGTCGACTTCATCTGCGACACGCTGCGGATGATGACGATGAACCTGGAAGACCCGCACCAGGTCGAGGACTGCATGGAGCGCCAGCTGGAGAAGCACCACCACGAGGCGCTGTGCGCGCCCCACGCGGTGCAGAGCCTGGCCGACGCGCTCCCGGCGCTCGGCATCGTCGCGGCCGTGCTGGGGGTGATCAAGACGATGGGCGCCATCACCCAGCCGCCCGAGGTGCTGGGCGAGATGATCGGCGGCGCGCTGGTCGGCACCTTCCTGGGCGTGTTCATGGCCTACGGGCTGGTCGCGCCGCTCGCCACCCGGATGGGGGCGGTGATCGAGGAGGATTCGAGCTTCTACAAGATCATCCGCTCGGTCCTGATCGCCCACCTGCACGGCAACGCGGCGCAGATTTCGGTGGAGATCGGCCGCGGTTCGATCCCCTCCACGGCGCAGCCGTCCTTTGCGGAGCTTGAGGAAGCGCTCAACAGCGTCACCGCCGAGGCGGCCTGAGGTTAACCCTTATCCGGACCCGGAACGGCGAAAACGGCTTGCGCGTTACCCCCGTCGCGGCATATTGGTCGCAGCGCTGCAAGTGCGCATTCCCGACCTCCTGAGCACGATCGTGTGATCAGGAGCCGGGGGGGCGGGTCTGCGAACCGCGCGAAACTCCTCAAGGGGACCTCCTGAACATGACCTCCATCCGTAAGCTCCTGATCGCTTCGGCCGCCATCGCCACGCTGGGCGCCGCCGCCTGCTCGAAGCCGGCCGCGAACAACACCGAGACCAACACCACGACCACCGAGACCACGACCCCGGCCAACACCGAGGGCAACATGACCACGACCAACACGACCGAGTCGGGCAACATGACCTCGGGCAACATGACCGACAGCAACACGACCACGAACACCACGACCACGAACTCGACCGGCGCCTAAGCGCACCGTCGTCTTCGACGAAAGAGGCCCCCAGCGGGCTTCGGGGCCGCTCCTTCGGGGGCGGCCCTTTTCGTTGGCGCACCACGCATGAGCGACGCGGACGGAGGCGGGATCGACTGGTCGGGCGGCGCGCCGCGCTCGACCCGCTACGGCGACATCTACTTCTCCCCCGAGGATGGGCTGGCCGAGAGCCGCGCCGTCTTCCTCGACGGGCTGGACCTGCCCGCCGCCTGGGCCGGCCGCGCACGCTTCACCGTCGGAGAGCTGGGCTTCGGCACGGGGCTCAACGTCCTGGCCCTCCTGCAGCGTTGGGAGGCGACGCGGCCGTCCCCGTCCGCCCGCCTGCACGTCTTCTCGGTCGAGGCGCACCCCTTGGCGCGAGCGGACGCGGAACGCGCGCTCGCCGTCTGGCCCGAGCTCCAGCCCTGGGCCGGCCCGCTGCTCGCCCAATGGCCGACCGGACGCCGAGGCCTGCACCGGGTGGACTGGCCGGCTTCGGGCGCCGTCCTCGACCTCGCGGTCGGCGAGGCGGCGCCGGCGCTGGAGGGCTGGTCGGGCAAGGCCGACGCCTGGATGCTCGACGGCTTCTCGCCCGCCACGAACCCGGCCATGTGGAGCCCTGCGCTCATGGCGCAGGTGGCCGCCCGCAGCGCCCCCGGCGCGCGGGTCGCGACCTTCACGGTGGCCGGAGCCGTGCGCCGCGCCCTGACGGCGGCGGGCTTCGCGGTCGAGAAGCGCCCCGGCCACGGCCGCAAGCGCGAGCGGCTGGAGGGACGGCTGCTCGGCGCGGCCCCCGCCTCTCCGCCCGCGCCCCGCGTCGCGGTGATCGGCGCGGGGATCGCCGGCGCGGCCTTGGCGCGAGCCCTGCTCCGCGAAGGCTGCACGGTCGTGGTGGTCGAGCGCGATCGGCCGGGGGCGGGAGCCTCCGGGGCGCCCGCCGCCCTCGTGACGCCGCGGCTGGACTCCGGCTTCGGCCCGGCCGCCGTGCTGCACGCCCAGGCGCTGGACCGGGCGGCCGCCCTCTACGATGCCGAGGTTCCGACCGCCGTCCTCGCCCGCGGCGCCCTGCAGCTCGAGGCCGCGCCGCGCGACGCCGCGCGCTTCGACCGCCTCGCCGTCTGGGACGGCTTCCCGCGAGGAACGATGCGGCGCCTCGACCCCCTCGCGACCGCCGAGGCGCTGGGCGAGGCGCGGACGCCCGCCGCGCTCGACATGGCGCAGGCGCGGGTGGTCGAGCCGGCGGTCCTGCTCGACGCCTGGCTGCTCGGAGCGGAACGTGCGCGGGGCGAGGCGACGGCGCTCGCTCCGCGCGAGGGCGGCGGCTGGCGCGTGATCGGCCCTTCGGGCGCGGTGCTGGCGGAGGCGGACGCCGTGGCGCTCTCCGCAGGGCCGGACGCCGCCCGCCTGGCCGCGCTGCCTCTGGAGCCGGTGCGCGGCCAGCTGTCCGTCGTGCACGGCGTGGAGCTCGGCGGGGCACCCGCCGCCTGGGGCGGCTATGCGATCCCCACCCGCGACG
>JASLDZ010000307.1 GCA_030151985.1 Caulobacteraceae bacterium
CCTCGGGCTCGACGATCAGGAAGGCCTCCGTCCCGATCTCCTCGAGCTGGCGAAGGATGACCTCCAGGTGCGCCAGGCCCGTGACGATGACGGGGGCCGCGGATCCGGAGATGCGCGCCATCCGCAGCACGGTGTCCTGGAACAGCGAGCGCGCGCCCAGCAGCGGCAGGAACTGCTTGGGCCGCTCCGGGCGCGAGGCGGGCCACAGGCGCGTGCCGTGGCCGCCGCTCAGGATGATCGCGTGGAGCGCCATGGCGGGACTTTCGGGTCTTGGAAGCTACGTCAGGAACGCCGGAACGCGCCGCCAAGCTCACGGTTCAGCTTGAACTTTCGGTGACGTGCGGCCCCTGCTCACGGCTTCAGCTCGCGCGCCCAGGGCGCCCAGGGCGTCCAGGAGGCGACGCGCACGACGCGTCCGAACCCGCCCGCCGCGCGTCGCTCCTCCAGGAACGGCCGCCGGCCCTTCCACGCCTCGCGGTAGGCCCGCCAGATGGGCCGGCCGAACCCTCGTCTCACCGCCAGCGCCAGGTACAGGGCGTCGAAGCCGAGATGGTAGGGCAACAGCAGCCAGAACCAGGGCCCGGTGGTGTTCTTCAGGAAGGTCCACACCCGGTTCCGATGGCCATGGAACAGGGTGAAGTCGCTGCGTCGCCCGGTGATGCCGGAGCCGGCGTGCCGCACCACCGCCGCGCTCGCCCGCCACGCCTCGTGTCCCGCCCGGCGCAGGCGCAGCGCATAGTCCACGTCCTCGCAGTAGCAGAAGAAGCGCTCGTCGAACCCGCCCAGCGCCTTGAACAGGTCGAGCCGGTAGAGCGCGGCCGCCGCGCAGGGACCTAGCAGCGGCCCGTCGCCGGGCGCGCGGCGCGCGTCCCACCCCTCCCCCGCCCGCCAGGCCAGCCCCGCGAGGTGCCAGACGTCCCCCACACCATCCAACACGCCGGCGTCGTCCAGCCGCAGCTGCAGCGACCCCACCGCCGCGAGCGCGGGCCTCGCGTCCACCGCCTCCAGGAGCGCGGCGAGCCAGCCGGGGTCCGGCTCGGCGTCGGGGTTGAGCGTCGCCAGCCACTCGGCCGGCGAGGCGAACGCGACCCGGTTGTTGGCCGCCGCGAAACCGAGGTTGCCACCCATGGCCTCGACCCGGAACCGGCTGTCGGGCAGTCGCAGGCTGGCGATCGAGCCGTCGGTCGAGCCGTTGTCGGCGACCACCGCCTCGAAACCCGTGAAGGTCTGGGCGGCCAGCGCGTCGACGCAGGCCTGCAGGTAGGCGCCGGACTCGTAGGCGACGATGCAGACGGTAACGCGGGGCGGGGCCATGGATGCCGCGCCCTCTAGCCCGCCGATCCCCCGGCCGCCACCCGGCGCCCTCTCGCCTCCCGCGCCCGCGGCGGCTAGAGACGCGCGCGGCTTAGGGGCGGATCAAGAGACGCGCGTGAAGACCATCTTCGTCACCGGCGGCGCCGGCTATGTCGGCAGCCACTGCTGCAAGGCGTTCGCCCAGGCGGGCTGGACCGTCGTGACCTACGACAACCTGTTCCGCGGCTGGCGCGACATGGTGCGTTGGGGACCGCTGGTGCAGGGCGACCTCTTGGATCGGAGCCGCCTGGACGCCGCGATCGCCGAGCACAAGCCGGACGTCGTGGCTCATTTCGCCGCCCACACCTATGTCGGCGAGTCGGTGTCCGATCCCGCCGGCTACTACGAGAACAACGCCAAGGGCACCTGGAACCTCCTGGAGGCGATGCGCGCGAACGGCGTGCCCAGCATCATCTTCTCCTCCACCGCCGCCACCTATGGCGAGCCGCTGGAGACGCCCATGCCGGAGACGCACCGGCAGTCGCCGATCAACCCCTACGGCTGGTCCAAGCTGTTCATGGAGCGGATGCTGGTCGACTACGGCGCGGCGTACGGGATGCGCTACGCGGGTCTGCGCTACTTCAACGCCGCCGGGGCGGACCCCGACGGCGAGATCGGCGAGCGGCATGAGCCGGAGACCCACGTCATCCCGCTCGCCGCCCGCGGCGCCCTTCGCGACGACTACGCCTTCACGATCTTCGGCGACGACTTCGACACCCGCGACGGCACCTGCGTGCGCGACTATGTGCACGTGTCCGACCTGGGCGACGCGCACCGGCTAGCGGCCGAACACCTGCTGAAGGGCGGCGAGAGCGGCTTCTTCAACCTGGGCACGGGCGTCGGCACCACGGTGAAGGAGATCGCCGACGCGATCGAGGCGCAGTCCGGCAAGCCGCTCAACCGCACCATCGGCCCCCGCCGCGCCGGCGACCCGCCGGTGCTGGTCGCCTCCAACGCCAAGGCCAAGGCGGTGCTGGGCTGGGAGCCGAAGCGCAGCGACATCGCGACCATCGTCGCCGACGCCTTCCGGTGGGCCCAGGACCCCCGCTCCGCCCCGCCCGCCTAGAAGACGAACAGGGACGGGTCGGGATGGCTGAGCACGAAGCTCTCGTGCTCGGCGGAGATCGACACCTGCCAGATCACGTCGCCGCGGGTGTAGCCGTGCTGCAGCTCCTGCAGGTAGGCGTTCTCGCCATAGGCGTCCGGCTCGCGGTGAACGGTGTTCTCGTAGAGCTGATCGATGAACTCTTTGTCGGTCGTGCCGCCGTACTTGGCCTGGTACTCGGCTGAGGAGACCGACTGGTTGGCGATCTGGCGGAAGGTCACGCCCGACGCCAGCTCCGCCTCGTAGGCCTTCAGCCCGTAGGCGTCGGGCTCGCGCTGGAACAGCGTATCGTAGAGCAGCGCCAGGCCTGAGGCGGGAACGTCCGGCTCCCACAGCCCGGCGTAGACGGCCGGCGAGGTGTGCTGGATGTGCTCGTCGCTGTTGATCACGCTGTAGGCGAAGTCCACCCGGCTCTCGCCGCCGTCCAGAAGCGCGGTGTACTGCTGCAGGCCGTAAGGGTCGGGCGCGCGGTCGAGCGTGTTCTCGTAGATGTAGGCCACGAAGTCGGCGTTCGACAGCGAGGAGGCCGCCGCCTGGAATTCCGGACTCGCCGAAGCATTGACCGCCGCGTCGTGCAGCGTGTGGCCCGAGGCGAGATACTGCTGGTAGGCGTCGAACCCCGCCACGTCGGGCGGCCGGTTCAGAAAGGTGTCGTAGAGTCGGTAGATCTGCGCCGCCTCGCTGTTGACGTCGAACGTCAGCGTGCCGTCGAGGAAGCGCAGGTAGTCGACGCCGCCCAGGTTGTCAGTCCCGCCTTCGTCGCCGCCTGAGACGTAGAAGCTGCCGAAGCTCGCCTGCGCCGGCGTGACGATCTGGTAGAACAGGCTGCGCCCGGCGTAGATCGCCGTGTCGATCCCGTCGCCGCCGTTGATGGTGTCGCTGCCGGGGCCGCCCTCAAAGGTGTCGTTCCCGCCTGACGAGCCGTTGAGCAGGTCGTTCCCGCTGCCGCCCTGGACGATCATGCCGGACGTGCCGGTCACGCTCATGCCGGGGGCGGGCGTCGGCGCAGCGCGGTCGACGACGTCGGCGAGCGAGAGCACCGCGTCGGCGAACTGCAGGTGCTCGATCCCCGCCAGCGTGTCCGACCCGTCGGGCCCGGTGACCACCAGCGTCGCGCCGACATGCTGGAAGCCCGCGAGGTTTGAGCCGAAGTTGAACACCACCGTGTCGTCGCCGTCGCCGCCGAACAGCACGTCGTTCCCGGGTCCGCCCGCCAGGGTGTCGTTCCCCGCCGCCCCCGACAGCGTGTCGTCGCCCGCGCCGCCGTAGAGCTGGTTGGCGCCGCCGTCGCCGGAGAGCTGGTCGGCCTGGGCCGTGCCGACCACGTTCTCGAACCCGCTCAGCGTGTCGACGCCGTAGCCCGTCGCTTGCCCGCCGACGACACTCAGATCGACCGTGACGCCGATTGCGGGGGGTTGGGTGTAGGCGTTGGCTCCGGTTCCGATGGCGGAGAAGTCCAGCGTGTCCATCCCGTCTCCGCCTGCGAGTATGGCGCCGTGCGGACCTGCGAAGATCGTGTCGTCGCCCACGCCTCCATAGAGATCAACCTGCGGCATGAACACGGTCTGGTAGTGTTGATCCATGACCAGCGTGTCGCCGAAAGCGGAACCGAAGATCTCCGCTCTCCCAAAAGTGACGCTGGCGCTCGACCCGGCGTCGCTGGTCGCAGTCCCGCCCACCCAGGCCTCATCTGAGTAGTAATCTCCAACACGGGAATGGGTCGTGGTGGAGCTCATGTGGACCGGAGCTGATGCTGACGAATAGTCTATGTGGCTGAAAGTCCCGTTCGCGGTGTCGTGGCCGCCCGGCGTGACATAGACGTCCTGGGCCGACAGGGTGTCGTTCCCCGCGCCGCCGTAGGCCTTCGTGCCGCTGCCGGTCAGATAGATCGCGCTGCCGCCTGCGCCGGCGTAAGCGGTATCGCTGTCGCCTGTGAGGCTGAGCGAGACCTGCTCCACGTTCCGCACGGTTGTGCGGTCGGCGAAGGTGACGCCGGTCGCCGTGGCGAAGTCGTCGAGGTGCAGGGTGAGCCCCGGCGCCTCGGTCAACGTGATGTAGGCCAGGTCCGTCCCAGCGCCGCCGTCGATGAGGTCGCCCGCGGCGTTGGAGGCGTCATAGAGCGTGTCGTTGCCCGCCCCGCCGTCGAGCGTATCGGCGGCGACGGTGCGCCCAGTGACCTGCAGGCTGTCGTCGCCCGCGCCACCATGGAGGACGTAGTGGACGCCGCTGGTCGGGGAGACCGAGTCGCCGCCTGAAAGAATATCGCTGGCGGCCGTGCCCGTGACGGTCGTGCTGGCATTGTCGACCGCCGTGATGGTGAGCCCCTTGCCGAACGGAACCTGCGCCGCACTGAGATCGGCGGTTCCACCGTCCGAGAGCCGCACGGCATAGGTGAGATAGGCGGGGTCGCCCGAAGGCGGATTGGTGAAAGCAAGATGGCCGCCGAACGCCGCGACCTGCTCGGTGCTGAAGGTCCCGCCCGTGACACCGGACAGCGTCAGCTGCTCCAGCCCCGAGAAGGTGAGCCGCGACAGGAGCGAGTCGGTCGCGCCCGAAAGCGTCAACGTGTCCGTGCCTGCGCCGCCGTCCACGGTGATCGCGCCTGTCGCCGTGGCGTTGGTCTGGGTGGTCTGGCTCAGGAAGATCGCATCGTCGCCGGCGCCGCCCAGCAGGCTGGCGCTTGTCAGGCCGTCCACCTTGTCGATGTCGAAGCGAATCGTGTCGTTGCCGTCGCCGCCGTCGATGCTGTCGACAACGTTGGAGTCGCCGCTCTCGACCCCGCCGTAGATCACGTCGTCGCCGCCCAGCCCCAGCACCGTGTCGCTTCCCGAAACGGGGGGCGTCTTGCTGTTGATGACGTCGGCGTCCGCCGTGCCGGTCAGCGTCTCGCTCGCGGAGGTGCCGTTCAGGTTCGCCATCGCCCGCACTCCGTCGCCGAGCGCTAAGGCTCAGCTTATCGTTGAGTTACAGGCCAGTAGAGGCTCAGACTCCCGTCCCGAGCAAGGGGTCGTAGAACGCGAGCACGTGGCTCTGGTGCTCCTGGCTGACCGCCGTCTCCCACAGGATGTCGCCGCGGGTGTAGCCGTGGGCGAGCTGGTCGAGGTAGGCGGCCATGCCGGTGGGGTCTGCGTGGCGCCCGACCTCGGCGACGTAGAGGCTGTCGATGTAGTCGCCGTCGGACTGCGCCCCGTGGTGCGCCAGGAATTCGGCGGAGCCGGCCATCTGGTTGGCGATCTGGCGCAGGGTCGAGCCGCCGTTCAGCAACGCGCCGTAGCCGGCGAGGCCCGTCGCGTCCGGCTGGCGCTGGACGGCCGCGTCGTACAGCACCTCCAGCCCTTCCACCTTCTCGTCGGGGACCCAGAGCCCCGCGGCGACGGCGCCGGCGGTCAGGGCCACATGCTCGGGGCTCTCGGCCGCCTGCACGATCATGGAGGTGCGGGTGTAGGTGCCGTCCTCGAGGTCGGTCAGGTAGGTCTGGAGCCCGGCCGCGTCCGGCTCGCGGTGAAGCGAGTGCTCGTAGACGTAGGTGATGTACTGGGTGTCGGTCAGGCCGGCGGTGGCGTTTGCGAACTCAGGGCTGGCGGCCGCGTTGTCGGCGAGCTGCTGGAAGGTCTCGCCCGCTTCGGACAGCCGCAGGTAGCTGACGAAGCCCGCCGCGTCGGGCGCGCGGCCCAGGAAGCTGTCGTACAGGCGGAAGATCTGCGCCGCCGTCGAGGCGGTGTCGAAGGTCAGCTCGCCGTCGGCGAACTGCACGTCCTGGATCGAGACCAGCGTGTCCAACCCGCCCTGCGGGCCGCCCGCCACGGTGACCGAACCGTTGGCCGACGCCAGGGCGTAGTCGTGCGAGAAGCCGGTGAAGAGCGCTGTGTTGGTTCCCGCTCCGCCCGTCAGCGTGTCGTTCCCGCCCGCCCCCGAAAGGGTGTCGTTTCCCGCCCCGCCGTAGAGGTGGTTGTCGGCCGCGTTGCCGGTGATCATGTCGGCGCCCGAGCCGCCGATGGCGTTCTCGATCGTGACGCCCAGCGCGATCGACAGGTCGCCGACGTCGCCGCCCACGTCGCTGAACGAGCCGGCGTGCAGGTCGATCCGCTGGTTCTGGCCGTAGCCCGAGAAGTCGAACGTGTCGTTCCCGCCGCCGTCCCACACCGAGGCGTAGATGTGGTCGCTGGCGGAGGTCAGGCTGTACCAGGGACGGCCGGTGTTGGAGTTGAAGCCGTAGGTCGTGTCGTCGGCGCGGGTGGTGTAGTTGGCGCCATACAAGCGCTGGATCGCGGCGATGTCGTCGATCTGCGGCGCGGCGTTGAAGATGCTGACGTTCCCGCCCGTGTTCGAGGACGCGAAGTAGCTCATGATCGAGTACTGGCGGCTGTCCTCGTAGTAGCTGGCGTTGGCCGCGTAGGTGGGATCGGTGGAGACGCTGTCGGTCGAGTCGTAGTCCGAGGGGTGGCTGAGCCCCAGGGCGTGGCCGATCTCGTGCGTCAGCGTCTGCTGGCCGTAGTCGCCGACCGTGGGCGCCACGTTGTCGGTGTCGGTGATGTTGACCCAGACGTCGCCGTCCTCGGCCCCGGCGCTGCGGTCCGAGGGCTCCCCGGGCAGGAAGGTGAAGGCCGCCGCCCCCTTCTCGCCGCCCGAGTAGTCGCTGAACAGGATGCTGGCGTTGTTGGAGTAGGCCTGCGGGCCGGTCGTCCCCGTGCCGATGCGCTGGAAGGTGATGTTGGCGACGTCGGACCACGCCTCGAGCGAGAGCTGCGTCGCGGCGATCTGGGCGGCCGTGAACTGCGAGAAGCCCGTCGCGTCGCTGGGCATGTCGGCCGGCGCCGTCGCCCGGAAGGCGTAGGTGACCGTCGCGGCGTGGCCGAGCGTGTCGCCCCACTCCACCCCGGCCCGGTCGAGCTGCACGGCCGCCTGGGCCACGGTGAAGGAGGGCTTGCCGTTGGCGGCGATCCCGCCGCGCTGGTCCGCATTCAACGCCAAACGCCAACGCCTTCCACTACGTGCCCCGCGCCCGCTTTAGCCGATCCGGCGCTGAGCGGAAGGCGCCGCGAGGTCGCGGGCGCCGGCGTTCGGCCTTGACCCCGCACGCCCCCGCACGAGAGATGGCGCGCCGGACGCCCGTGGCCGGCCCTGGGGAGCCCGCCGGTTGAGCGTCGAAGGTCATGTGGATCGGGTCGAGGACGGGCGGCTGCTCGGCTGGGCCTGGCTTCCCGACGCGCCCGAGGCGGTGCTCGAGATCGAGGTGCGGGTCAGCGGCGCCGTCATGGTGGTGGTCCGCGCCGATGGGGCGCGGGGCGACTTGGAGACGGCCGGCAAGCGCGGCGGGCTCTGTGCGTTCGAGGCCGCTCTAGGGATGGAGGCGGGGGAGGTCATGGCCTTCGCCCGGACGGCGTCGGGACCTGTGCCGCTCCCCGGCGGACCCCTGTGGTGGCTCGGAGCCGGCCCCCGCGACGGGCTGGAGTTCGACCTGGCGTCCGGCGTCGCGGGCCATCTCGACCGCCTGGGCCCGCAGGGTCTGGACGGCTGGGCGCGGCGGGTCGGCTCCGCCGCGCCGGTCGCGCTGGAGCTGGTGGAGGGCGGCAGGGTCCTGCTGCGCTTCCAGGCGGACGGCTGGCGCCGGGACCTGGAAGAGGCGCGCCAGGGCGACGGCCGCTGGGGCTTCTCGCTCCCCGCGCCCGCCGCGCTGTTCGACGGCGAGACGCACCGCCTCGACCTGCGGGTCGCGGACAGAGGGCCGTCCGTGCTGTCCGAGCCGGTCTCCGCGCGCTTCCCGAAGCGCGAGAGCCCTGCGCCCCCCAAGCCCCGGCCGCCCTCCGCCCCCATCGCGGCGACCTCGCGGTCGGGGGGGCGGCTCCTCCGCCACGCCGCGCCGGAGCTGTCGGTGATCGTGCTGTTCCACGACATGCGCCGGGAGGCGGAACGTACGCTCGCCTCGCTGACCCGCGGCTATCAGCGTGGGGCGGAGGCGCTCGACTTCGAGGTGATCGCGATCGACAACGGCTCGCCGATCCCGCTGGACCCCGCCTGGGTGAAGAGCTTCGGCCCGGAGTTCCGGCTGTGGCGGCCGGAAGCACCCCATCCCTCCCCCTGCGCGGCCCTGAACGCGGCGGCACGGCAGGCGCGAGGGACCCACCTCGCCGTCATGATCGACGGCGCGCACCTCCTGACGCCCGGCGTGTTTGAAGCGGTGATGGCAGAGACCCGCCGCGACCCGCAGGCGCTGGTCGCCTTGCGTCACTGGTTCATCGGCGGCGACCAGCGCTGGCTGGCGCAGGCAGGATACCGCCGCGAACAGGAGAATGTGCTGTTCGCCCGCATCGCCTGGCCCAAGGACGGCTACGAATTATTCCGAATCGGCGCGCCGATCGGCGAAAACCCCAACGCCTGGCTCGAGGGGCTGAGCGAGAGCAACTGCCTCGTGCTGCCCGCCGCGACCTTCGCGGCGATCGGCGGCTTCGACGAGCGGTTCGACTTGCCGGGCGGCGGGTTCGCCAACCTGGACCTGCTGCGCCGCGCCGCGGACGCCGCGCCCGGGCGGCTCACCTGCCTCTTGGGCGAGGCGACCTTCCACCAGTACCATGCGGGTACGACCACCAACGTCCCGGAGTCCGAGATGGAGCGCCGGGTGGAGCGATACTCCGCCCAATATCGTCGCCTGCGTGGGCGGCCCTTCGAGGCGCTGCCGCCCGGCGCCTTCCGCATCTCCGGCGCCGTCCGCACGCCTGCCGCCGCGGGCTTGCGGCAACGGCCGCTGTTCCCCGCCCCGCTCGGCGTCACGCAGGAGGTGCGGCCCGGCGGGGTCCACCGTCACCTCGACCCTGGCGCGCAGGCTTACCTTCAGTCGGCTTATGCGGAGCTGGGACTGTGGCGTGAGACGCGCTGGCTGGGCCGTCCGGTGGGCATGGCCCCCGCCGACGTCCTCGCCATCCAGGAGGTGCTGCACGACGTGCGTCCAGGGCGGATCGTCACCAACCGCGCCGACCCCGGCTTCCTGGGACTGCTCGACTCCCTCTGCCGCCTCCTGGCGCTGGACGGTACGGCGGTGGTGCTGGCGGCGGAGGCGACTCCCGACGCTCCGGCTCCCGCCCGCGTGGCCCTCGTGCAGGGCGACCCCTTCGGAACGGAGACGGCCCGGCGCATCACCCGCGAGCTGGAGGCGGTGGAGGAGGTCGTCGCGATCGTCGATCCCCCCGCGCGGTCCGGCGCGCCGACGGCGGAGCTCGCCCTCTACGCCGGGTTCGTGACCTTCGGCTCCTATCTCGTGGTGCTCGACACGGTGTTCGGCCAGCCGTGGCTCGGCTATTCCTCGCGCTGGCGGCGCAAGGCGATCCGCGATCTGACGCGACCCGGCCGCGACTTCGCGGTCGACCCGAGAAAGCCCGGCCATTTGGTCTCGACCAGCCCGTCCGGGTACCTGCGGCGGATCGGGCCCCGCGTGCGGGCGGGGACGATCGACCCCTCGCTCGACCAGCTCGCCGCCCTTTAGGAGTCCTCACGCTTGAACCGCTTCTGGCCCCGCTTCATCCGGCCCCTGGTCGCGGCCGCACGACCGGGACGGATCCTGGAGGTCGGCGCCGACTTTGGCTGGAACACGCGCCATCTGCTAGCCTTCCGCCGCGAAACGGGGTGCCGGCTCGACATCGTGGACCCCGCCCCGCGCCCCGAGCTGGCGGACGTGCTGGCGCCCTTCGCCGGCGAGTACGACCACCTCCCGCTGAAGAGCCTGGACGCGATCCCGCTCCTGCCGACGCCGGACGTCGCCCTGCTGGACGGGGACCATAACTGGCACACCGTGCACGGAGAGCTCGTCGCGCTGTTCGCGCGCGCCGCCGAGACCGGCGCCCGGCCGCCGATCGTCCTCTTCCATGACGTCGCCTGGCCCTACGCCCGGCGGGACATGTACTACGACCCGGAGGAGATTCCCGCCGACCAGCGCCGCCCCTACGCCTACGTCGGCTTGGCGCCCGGCGAGCCCGGCGTGGTGGAGGACGGCATGAACGCCATGCTGGCCAACGCCCTGGAGGAGGGCGGCCCGCGCAACGGCGTGCTCACCGCCCTGGAGGACTTCGTGGCCGAGCAGGCGGAGGCGCCCGACCTGCACGTCCTGCCCTTCTTCAACGGCCTGGGCATCCTGGTCCCGCCGGCGCGGCGCACGGCGGAGCTGGACGCGGTGATCACCGGCTTCACCTCCTCGGCCTCGCTGCTGGAGAGCGTGGCCGAGGTGGAGCGCCACCACATGCTGGCGCGGGTGGAGGTGGCCAAGCTGGAGGCCGCGCTCACCCGCCGAACCGACGCCCTGGTCCGCGCCCGCGTGCTTCTGACCGAGCGGGCGGAGAGGATCGCGGAGCTTGAGGCGGCGCTCGCTCGCCGCTCAGATGGCGAGGGGAATCTGCTTCATCGGGAAGCTGGAGCCGGCGAAGAACCAGCTCTCGATCGCCAGCCGCTCGCGGGTCATGCCGGGGCGCACCCCGGTGCGGTGCAGGAACAGGTGGTCGAATAGGAGCGCGTCGCCCGCGGCGAAGACGGGGCTGGCGACCGGCGTCTCCTTCGCGAGGTCGGCCACGATCGCGTCGCTGACCGACCAGCCGAAGTCCGCGCCCGCCGTGCCCGTAGGAAAGAGATCGACACGCTTGGGGTAGAGGTCCAGGCCCGGCGCGTCGACGCCGCAATCGGTCAGCGCCAGCCAGCAGTTCACCGTGCGGATGTCGCGGCCGAGGAAGGCGCCGTCCTGGTGCCAGCCTGTGCCCGTGGTCACCGGCACCTTGCGCAGCGTCGATTTGGCCAGCGACAGGTAGGGCTCCTCGCCCAGGTAGTCGGCGATGGCGGACACCACCCCTTTGCGGCGGAGCACGCCGATCAGGAGCTCCAGCGCGCGGGGCGAGTCGGGCGTCCAGACGCCGCCGCCCGCCAGGGTGAAGGCGCGGCCGGTCGCGGTCAGCTCGCCCCCCTCGTCCAGCGGGAACGGGGCGTACCAGGGCAGGGTCTGAGCCTCGGGCGCGCCCGCCTCGTAGGCGGCCGCGGCGGCGAAGGCGCGCTCCACCGCGTCGGCGAGGGCGGCGACGTCGCGCTCGCCCGCCAGCCCGCGCACCAGCACACAGCCGTGGTTCTGGATAGCGCCGCCGAGCACCGCGGCGGTCAGCGCCCGCGCGGGGATCTCGGGCACGCCCATCGCGCCGGGGAACGGGTCGGGGGAGGCCGGCGGCCACGCGGCGGCGGGCGCGCCCGGCGCATAGGCCCGACGTCGCCAGCCCACGACCTCCCGCTCGAGTTCCGGCGTGCGGCGGTCCGCGCGGGGGGCGAGCGCCAGCGCCTCGCGGTAGCGGCCTTGCGCCGCGGCGGCCCGCGCCTTGGCGGCGGCGGCCGTCGGGGAACCGAACCACTCGCTCACGAAGGGGAAGGTCATCGGCGTCTCCGGCGCGCCTCGCGAGATTAGGAGCGCCGCCCCCCGCCCACAAGGCGAACGCCGCGCTTGACGGCGCTCCGACCCTCTCCGACGCTCGCCCGTCCCCAGGCCAAGGCGCGCCGCCGTGATCGTCCTTCACATCGGCCGCAACAAGGCCGCCTCCACCACGCTGCAGGAGGCCTTCGTCGCCCACCGAAGCGCGCTGGCGGAGGCGGGAGTGCGCTACATCAACTTCGGCCACCTGGCCCATAGCGACCCCGACATCCCGGGCGTGCATACCGCCGAGGCGCTCGCGGCGCTGTCGCGGGAAACGGATGACGACCTTCTGGTCTCCAACGAGTTCATGTCGGCGTGGCCCGAGCCCTTCACCGCGGCGGTCGGCCGCGCGCTCGTCGGCCTGCCGGTGCGGGTGATGGTCTACCTGCGGCCCTACGCGGACTGGCTGCCGTCGCTCTATGCGCAGGACGTCAAGGGCGGCGACGACGCCCGCGATTTCGACGCCTACGCCCGGGCGATGGCGCCGCGCGTGTCGGCGT
This sequence comes from Caulobacteraceae bacterium, assembly GCA_030151985.1. Taxonomy (GTDB): domain Bacteria; phylum Pseudomonadota; class Alphaproteobacteria; order Caulobacterales; family Caulobacteraceae; genus JASLDZ01. The sequence continues at coordinate 12,389 of JASLDZ010000307.1, forward strand.
GGCCGATGCTGGAGGGCTGGGC